>DYZK01000120.1 GCA_020741275.1 Corynebacterium urealyticum | reverse complement strand
TAAAAGGGATTCCGATGAGGACGATAGCGGTGGCCCATCCAAAGATCGTGAGGCCGAGCTGCCACTTCGCCCGGGTCGTGTAGTTCAAATAAAAGTTGTGTACGCCCAGGGACCCCAGGAAGAAAGCCAGGAGCGCCGCCACAGCCCAGGACTTCGGCTCAGCGTTCTCTGCGTGAAAGCCCTGCTGCACCCCATGCGAGTACCCGGGGTACGCCGGATAGTTCCCAGCCCCATACTGCGGCGGCATGCCCTGTGCCTGGCCTCCATAGAACGAGGAGCTATGAGCCGGGCCACCGGAAGCATGACCTCCATGGGCAGGCCCGTACGACTGGCCACCATATGGCGAGCCCCCCTGCATATGAGGTCCATAGCTCCCCATCCCGGTCGGGTAGCCGGGCACATTTGGGTTCCCCTGATGCCCAGCAGCGCCCGCACCGAATTGATCCTGATATTCATCAGCCAAGGGGTTGTAGGGGTTCTGGAAGTCCCCGAGTCCACCCATCGGATCGCCAATGAAGGGATCCTCCCCGTGGGGATTATTTGCCCTTTCACCGGAGTAAGGGTTCTGTGCCGCCATCGGTTCCCTCCGTTTTCTGCCTCGCGGCCCGTCGAAACGGGCCGCCTCGTTTAGCGCATCAGATCGTTGATATTGACCTGCTGCTCGACCAAATAGTTCTGGAGTTCATCCACGCCGTTGCGCCCCTCGTCGGCAGCGCGATCGAGGATATCCAGCTCGGCGTCGGTAATCATCACCAGCTGGGCCGGTACTGTCAGCCGGCCCGGGTGCGTGTAGTCGAAGCCCTTGTCGCTCACCGGACCATCCGCACCGATCTGGTCGGCCTTCTTCTCCTCATTCCCGCCGTCGCCAGCGATCTCATGAACCTGCGGAACACCCTTCTCCCAGAGGAAAGGCACGATCAGCAGCCCGTGACGAGCGGAAAGCCCCT
Organism: Corynebacterium urealyticum; assembly: GCA_020741275.1. Lineage (GTDB taxonomy): Bacteria > Actinomycetota > Actinomycetes > Mycobacteriales > Mycobacteriaceae > Corynebacterium > Corynebacterium urealyticum_A. The sequence goes on along the minus strand of DYZK01000120.1, from coordinate 1,987 downwards.
CGCGCACGTGGTCGCCCAGACCACGCATCACCGTACCCGGCTGCGGGGTCCACACGCCAGGGTCCTGGGAGACCATCGTGGCGGCGGCAGCCACCAGGTTCGGCGCAAGATCATCGTGACCCGCGGCCACCGTGACGAACTCGACGCGCACTTCGGTACCCGGCTCTGCCTCCAGGCCCACCTCGATGCGACCAGCATCCAGGCTCATCGCAACGGTCTCCGGCGCGGCCGTGCCGTCCCCACCGAGAGCGACGGATGCGGCGGCGAACTCCGGGAAGGACTCACCAACCCGGTAAGTGTCCACCTCAAGGGGTTCGGGCAGCAGCTGCTCGACCCAGGCGAAAGTTTCCTCTTGGTTCATGTGTCCTCCCTAAACTCCGACGCGCCCAGGCCTTAAGCCCCGGCCTCCACTGCCTCGATCGCGGCGAGCAGCACGCAGGTCGCAAAGCCATCCATCGCCAGACGCACCTGCTCCGGCTCCGGCATCGACGGCGCCAGGCGCAGGTTCTGATCCTTCGGATCCTGCTTCAGCGGGAACGTCGAACCCGCCCCGGTCAGCGCAACGCCGGCCTCCTTGGCCAGCTCAACCACGCGGCCGGCAGTCCCCTCGACCACATTGACGCTGATGAAGTAGCCACCAGCCGGGTCGGTCCACTCCGCGACCCCCAGGCCGCCGAGGCGCTCCTCCAGGATCTCAACGACCGCGCGGAACTTCGGGCCCAGGGAGCCCGCGTGCTTCCGCATCAGCGCGCGCACTCCCTCGGCATCACCGAAGAACTGAGCGTGAGCCAGCTGGTTGACCTTGTTCGGACCAATGCCGCGAACGATCGCGTGGCGCTTCCACCAGGCCAGGTTCTCCTCGGAGGAGGCGAAGAAGGCCACGCCGGAACCCGCCTGCGTGATCTTGGAGGTCGAGGACATGCACCAGAAACGATTCGGATTACCCGCCTCGGCGGCGAAGCCGAGGACGTCGTACACCGGCGGGAACTCGTCCGTCAGGGTGTGGACGACGTAAGCGTTGTCCCACACGATGCGGAAGTCCGGTGCCGCGGCCTCCAGGGACGCCAGCTCGCGGCAGACGTCCTCGGAGTAGAGGGTGCCCGTCGGGTTGGAGAACATCGGGACAGCCCACATGCCCTTGACCAGCGGGTCCTTCACCAGTTCGCGGACCTGGTCCAGGTCCGGGCCATCCTCGAGGAGATCCACGGTGATCATCTCGAAACCGAAGTGCTCGGTGATCGTGTGGTGGCGGTCGTAGCCCGGAACCGGGCAGATCCACTTGAGCTTCTCGCCCTTCTCCGCTGCCTCCGCGGCCTCGGCTGCCCACGGCTTGGCGGAATCGTTGGTGCCGAACGTGTATGCCCAGGTCACCAGGTCAAAAGCCATGTTCAGAGAGGAGGCGTCGCCGCAGACGATGTTCTCCGGCTTCACGCCGATGATCTCCGACCAAATGTCGCGGATATCCGCAATGCCGGTCAGCCCGCCGTAGTTGCGGGTGTCCGTGCCATCGGCGGCGGTGAAGTTCTTGCCCGGGAGGCTGAGCAGATCCACCGCGAAGTCCAGCTGTTCCGTGGACGGCTTACCGCGGGTGAGATCCAACTTCAGGCTCTGGGCCTTGAGATCTGCATACTTCTTCTCGACCTCTGGCTTGAGGGAAAGAAGCTGGTCACGGTCGATGTTTGCGAGCTGCACGGTGCTGACGCCTCCTGCGTATGGGGCCCAAAGAAATCTGTGGCAAATACCATTTTTGATTCTAACAAGCGCCCCGGACACGGGCTTGGTCCGTATAGGAGAGCAGTTCCCAACAGATGGCGCCCGACGCGCCCCGCGTCAACAAAAAAAGAAACCCCAGGTATCGAACTACCTGGGGTTTCCCAACTGCGGAGGATGAGGGATTTGAACCCTCGAGGGGCGTGAGCCCCGCACGCGTTCCAGGCGTGTGACATAGGCCGCTAGTCGAATCCTCCGCTGACTACTATACCCAGGG
>DYZK01000119.1 GCA_020741275.1 Corynebacterium urealyticum | reverse complement strand
GGACGGCAGTCTGGACCGTCATGTGGATCGAACCGGCGATGCGGGCGCCGGCCAGGGGCTGCTCATCGGCGTACTCGCGGCGCAACTCCATCAGGCCCGGCATCTCGTGTTCCGCCAGGCGGATCTGGTGGCGGCCGGACTCAGCGAGGCTGAGGTCGCGGATCTTGAATTCGAGGTCTCCGATGCTGTCTGGAGTCAGGGTTGCCATATTCGAATACTCTCCTTGGGCTACTGAATGCTTTAACTCGCCCAAGTCTAGCCCTCTCGCCCGATAAGGTGCCGAGCTGGGCGCGGGAGCGGTCGGAAATAATCCCGGGTTGGGGGTGGCGTGAGCTGCCGAGATCAGATAGCGTAATGAAAACGTTATAAATGGTGTCGATCGGCCCCTGCACAAATACACTGCACGATCACGCAACACGAACACGCAGCCGAAGATGACGAAGGAGGATAGTGCCGTGACTAACACGGACGAGCCACGCTCTGGTTCCAAGGGCATCCTCAGCTTCGTCGCTGCCGGTTTGACCCTCGCTGTAGGCATCACCGCCTGGACCTGGAATTCCGCGGTGTCCAACACCGCAGCCGACCCGGACGAAACGAGCACCGCTGCGACGAGCCAGCTCGCCAGCGATCAGGCCTCCCAGTCCACCGCCACGAGCTCCAGCTCGAAGGCCACCCGCTCCACCTCCTCCCCCGCACCGGAGCAGGATGGGGGCAGCAACGGAGCTCCGGCAGATCCGACCGAGAAGATCGATGCGCTCGCCCGTGGCGGCAACCTCGCCCCGCTGGGTAATGACCCGCTGCTGCCGCCGGACACCTGGCGGGGTGGCTACCAGGCGCCTTCCCCGCAGCAGACGATCGTGGAGGACGCAGAGCCCACCGACTCGTCCATACCGTCCCAGAACAGCCTTCCGAACCAGTCGCAGATTCCGGACATCAAGCTCCCGCCCCTGCCCACCGAGTGGCCATCCACGCTGCCGGGCGTTCCTGGGAAGCCACCGACTACCAACAATCCGAAGCCGTCCAATCCGACGACTCCGAAGCCAAGCGTGCCGGACGATAAGCCCACGAAGCCGGGCGGCGGCGAGGTCGATTCGGGTCAGCAGCCCGATCGACCGAACACAGGCTCGAGCGACAGCGGCCAGGGCGATACGCCCGCCCCGTCAACGAAGCCGGATAACGGCGCCAAGACGGACGGCGAGGGAGCCGACAAGCAGGACTCTCCGCAGCCTGAGGTGGCGCCAACCCCCGAGCCGACGCCCCGCCCAGAGCGCTAAAGCGCAGGAGCGGCTTCCTCCCCCGCGCCCGTCACGCGGGATCCTTTCGCCAGCGCAGTTCACCCCCGCAAGGCTGAACCACACCGTCGCGGCGAGGCTAGTCGAGCGCGGCGGCGTCGCCCACGGTCACGATAAAGGCGGTGGCGTCGAACTCAGATTCCCGGGTCCCCTCACCGCGAGCAGTAACGGACACGCGGCCCTCGGCGGCTCCCACCCACACGGCGGAACCGGAAGCGACGGGCAGCTCCTGCGTCGCTGACGTCACCGTTACTTCACCGCCAGCGGCCAGAACCACCGCTGGCTCCTCGACCACCATGCTGGCCCCCGGTCGCAGCGTGCGCACCCGGAAGTCCGCCACCGGGGTGCGGTACTCAGCCGTCGCCTGGTCGCCGTCAGCGAAGACCTCGCAGCGCGGCTCGGCAAGAGGCGAGGCGTCCAAGATATTGAGCAGCTCGGCGACATCCATGTGCTTGGCAGTCAGGCCGCCGCGCAGCACGTTATTGGAGTTCGCCATGACCTCCACGCCCATGCCCTTCAGGTAGGCGTGCAGCTGGCCTGCGGCAAGGAACACCGCCTCTCCAGGGCGCAGGGACACGCGATTGAGCAGCAGGGCGACCAGGATGCCCGGATCGGAAGGGTAATCACGCTGCAGCTCCACCACCGTGCGGGCCGCCGCGCCCAAGATGCCCGGCTCCCCGCGCAGCGGTTCGCAACGCTCGAGCAGGGCGGCGACGCGCCCCTCAGCATCGGCGGGCGAGAGGCTCAGCCACTCGCCGAGCACCCCACGCAGGGCGGCAGACTCGGTGGCCTCAGCAGAGGCCCCGTCCGCCCCCGGTAGGGCGGCCGCGAGCGCCTCGCACTGCGGGGCGAGCTCCGGCACGTTCAGGTCGCGCAGCAGCTCCACGGTCTGCGCCAGCGGCCGGAAGCCGGCGAGCGCATGGAACTCCGTCAGCGCGACGAGCAGCTCCGGCTTATGGTTCTTATCCTGATAATTACGCGTCGGATCACCAGCCGGCAGCCCGGCGGCATTCTCTGCGGCGAACCCGGCCTCGGCCTGTGCCTTGGAGGGGTGCGCCTGGATGCTCAGCGCCTTATCGGCGGCCAGCAGCTTGACCAGAAAGGGCAGCTCTGCCAGGTCCGGGCCCAGCTGGCCCGCCGGGTCCTGGCTAATAGCCTCGGCCAGGTCGTGGGGCAGCGCCGATGCTGCACCGGGAGGACCCGCCAGAATTTCGCTGGGTCCGCCCGGGTGCGCGCCAAACCACGCTTCCGCCTCGCGTTCCGGGGTCGGCGAAGGGCGCCCCATGACTCCCGCAAGGAGTTCAGTGGAGCCCCACTCGAAAGAGTGGATGTTGCCCTTCAGTAGATACACTTTCCTCAGCCTTCAACGCTCGTCGACCGCTCACCGCCGCGGGGTCGGCCATTCAACTAGCCGGCTATTCTAGCCTCTCACCCGCCCGCCGGCGGTAATCCGCGGGGCGTGCCCGCGGCGTTCCCGCAGCTAGCCTCGGATGTGATGCAGGGCTTCCTCGACGATCGCGTCCACCTCTTCCTGGGTCGCCGCCTCGGCGTTGAGGCGCAGCAGTGGCTCGGTGTTCGACGCGCGCACGTTGAACCATGCGCCGCCGGTCAGCTCGACGGTCACGCCGTCCATGTCGTCGCTGCTGACCGTGCGATCCGCGAAGGCATCGACGACCGCCTTGGTGCTGGCTGCCTGATCCGCAACCTCGGAGTTGATTTCGCCGGAGGCGATGTAGCGCTCGTACTTGCCCTTCAGCTCGGAGAGCGGCTTCTCCTGCGCCCCAAGGGTGGCCAGCACGTGCAGCGCAGCCAGCATGCCGGAGTCTGCGTTGAAGAAATCCGAGAAATAGTAGTGCGCAGAGTGCTCGCCGCCGAAGACCGCGCCCGTCTCAGCCATCTTCGCCTTGATGAAGGAGTGACCCACGCGGGTACGCACTGGGGTGCCACCCAGCTCGGAGACGATCTCCGGGACGGACTTCGAGGTGATGAGGTTGTGGATGATCGTCGCGCCCGGGTGCTGTCCCAGGTAGCGCTCGGCGATCATCGCGCAGACCGTGGACGGGCTGACCGCGTCCCCGTTCTCGTCGACGATGAAGCAACGGTCGGCGTCGCCATCGAAGGCGATGCCCAGGTCGCAGCCATTGTCCACGGTGAACTTCTGCAGGTCCACCAGGTTCTTCGGCTCCAGCGGGTTGGCCTCGTGGTTCGGGAAGTTGCCGTCTAGCTCGAAGTAGAGGTCCTTCAGCTCCACCGGCAGCTTGCCGAACACGGCCGGGACGGTCAGCCCGCCCATGCCGTTACCGGCATCCACCGCGACCTTCAGCGGGCGAATGTCCATCGGGACCAGGGAGAGCAGGTAGTCCGCGTAGCCGTCGAGAACATCCTTCTCGGAGGACATCCCCGGCTCGCCGTCGTAGGACGGAACGCCAGCGACGAGCTCCTCCACGATGCGCTCCAGACCCGTGCCCTGGCCGACCGGCTTGGCACCGGCGCGGCAGAGCTTGATGCCGTTGTACTGGGCCGGGTTGTGGGAAGCGGTGAACATCGCGCCCGGACACTCCCCCACGCCCGCCGCATAGTAGAGCTCGTCGGTACTGGTCAGGCCGAGGTTCACGGCGTCCAGCCCCTGGGCGGTCACGCCCTCGATGAAGGCGGCGGCCAAGCCCGGGGAGCTATCACGCATGTCGTGGCCAACGACCACGCTCTTCGCGCCCTCGGCGCGCATGAGGCGCGCGAAGGAGGCTCCGACGTCGCGGACGAAGCCCTCGTTGATCTGGCCTTCCTGGTCGCCGACCACACCCCGGACATCGTAGGCCTTGATGACGGCGTTCACGGCGTCGATATCGCGCTGGGCGGACTGCTGTGCCATATATTCTCCTGATTGCAATGCTGCCCAGCGCAGGCTGGGCGGTCGGGCGGGGTCGGCGTTGGTTCTGGGTCAGATTCTAGTCGTTTTCCTGCACCGCACGCAGGTGGCGGCGGGGGCGACTGCTCGGCAGGTTGCCGCGGGCCGGGTGGTGGCCGGTGGGCAGCGGGATCTCCTCGCGGCGCACGAGGCGCGGGCCAGAATCCTTCGGCAGCTCGCCGGACTCCTCATAGGCCTGCTGCACCGCCTCGGCGAGGGCGAGGAGCTCCTCCTCATCAGCCTCGTCGTCCGCAGCGTGGCCGTCAGCCGCCCCGACGGCGCTCGCGCCGCCGAGGGCCGGTGGCAAGGTTGCGTCCTCAGTCTTGCGGACGAGGCGCCACCCCTGCGGGACGGACGTGCGCTCCACGTGGTCCTCGCACAGATCCCAGCGGTGGGGATTGCCGGCCGGCTGCAGCGGTCCGATGATGGCGATCTGATCCGCGTAATTAAACTCCAGCGTCGCCGCGGCCGGGCGCTGGCAGCCGGGGCGGGAGCAATTTCGGTGTACAGTCACGCGGAACATCTTAGCCAGATTCACCAGCTTGTACATCTGCCCGCGCGCCGCGGGGCGCAAGCCCACCGACCGCGTAGGCTCAATACTCATGAGCCACATCCGCAGAGCGAGGAACGACCCCCGGGGGCGCGGCCCGCGCGGCATTTTGCTGCCGGATCTGCCGCGCTACCGGACCCGCTCTGAGGACTTCGATCAGGCGGTGCTGGATGCCTACGAGCGGATACTCGATCGCTTCGACGATCAGCTCGCCTCCCTGGACCTGGCGGTGGATCTGGTCCCCCGCATGCGCCTGCAGCACGGCTACACGCAGTGGCCCTCGGATGTTGTCGCCGACGGCAAGGTGCCACTGGGTCGGCTGATCCCCGCGGGCGTGGATTCCAGCGGCTCCCCCACCCGTCCCCGGCTGATCGTGTTTCGCCGCCCCGTGGAGATGCGGGCGCGCAGCAAGGAGGAGCGGGCGGACATGCTCCGCTATATCGTGACCCGGTTGGTCGCGCATTATTTGAACGTCGGCCCGGAGACCATCGACCCACGCTTCGACTGGGATCGCTAGTCGGCCACTGCGCGGAAGCTCTTGGTAGCTGCCTAAAGAAAAGAAAAACTCACGCGGTCCCGTTCAGGTCGCGTGAGGTCACACGTGCGATGCAGCCATGGTGGCCGTGCGTGTAGGCCTGGGGTTAGCCGAGGCGCTTCTTCAGCTTGCGTCGCTCGCGCTCGGAGAGGCCGCCCCAGATGCCGAAACGCTCGTCATTAGCGAGGGCGTACTCGAGGCACTCATCTCGCACGCCGCAGGCCATGCAAATCCGCTTAGCCTCGCGGGTAGAGCCACCCTTCTCCGGAAAGAAGGCCTCCGGGTCCGTCTGGGCGCACAGCGCCTGCTCTTGCCAGTCCTGCTCCACGGCGTCGAAGAGCTTGTCGAAGTCTTGCGTAAGGTCGAAGAGGTTGTGCTGGCGGGCACCTGTGTCCACTCGAGCCTCCCTTTCCATTGCCGCTGACCCCTGCTGCGGCGGGGTGGGATAGGCCGAGCTCGCTGGCTTATCCACGGCAATTCTCCTTACTGGTCCCCACTCCCGGTGCTGTAAAGGTATCGCCTGAGGTGAAAGTCAAGCGCCTCACCGGGTGTGTTGTTATTGCAGCTATATCGAAGATTACACACGTGTAGTTACGTCGCGTCAAACTTTCTGAAAAACCCGTCCGCCCCAAAAGTCACAGCTGTCACAGGGGCCACCATATCGTCCGCAGCAGACAACTAGAACAGAAGTTCGAAGGTAACGAGATATCCCGCACGCCCCCACTGGAACCACTACATATAGGCCTACAATCAGTGGAACTTACGCTCTGCGCACAAGATATTGGAAATTCGAAGAAATTTTATTTCCACCCCCGAAAGTCCCGCCCAAAGGCCGGCATGAAGCTTCGCCGGTGTCGCCGGTGGAGCCACCGGCGACACCCCCTAGCGCGATCAGACCGCGCTAGACGTCACTGCTGAAGCGGATTCCGCCGTCCGGAATTGCAACGCCCGGCCACACACGCGCCCCGGACTCCAGCTCACAGCGGGCACCGATCACAGCACCTTCGCCAATCACGCAGTCCTCGAGGTGCGCACGCGCCCCAATGCGCGCACCCTCCGCGATCACGCAGCGCTCCACCGTGGCGCCAGCCTCGATCTGCACGCCGTCGAACACGACCGAAGACTCCACGCGAGCACCACCGGAGATCTCCGCACCACGGCCGATCACCGAACCGCCGTACACCAGCGCACCGCTGGACACCGCAGCAGACTCGTCGACCAGTGCCTCGCCGTGACGTCCCTCTAGCAACGGCGAGGGAGCGATCCCGCGGACCAGGTCGGAAGAACCACGCACGAAATCCCCCGGGGTACCCAGGTCGCGCCAGTACGCCTGGTCCACGTGCCCAAACACACGCGCCCCGCGGTTCAGCAGCTCCGGGAAGACCTCCCGCTCCACGGACACCGCACGGCCCTGCGGGATGGACTCAATGACGTCCCTATTAAAGACGTAGCTGCCCGCGTTGATCTGGTCCGTCGGCGGATCCTCAGTCTTCTCCAGGAAAGCCTCGACACGGCCGGACTCGTCCGTCGGTACACAGCCGAAAGCGCGCGGATCGGCCACGCGCAGCAGGTGCAGGGTGACCTCCGCGTCCTGCTCCACGTGGGTGCGCAGGATCGCGCCGAGGTCCGTGCCGCCCAGCACGTCGCCGTTGAAGATCATCGCCCGGTCGTGGCGCAACTTGCTCGCGACGTTGCGGATACCACCGCCGGTGCCCAGTGGCTCGTCCTCGACGACGTACTCGATCTCTAGGCCCATCTGGGAGCCGTCGCCAAAGTACTGCTCGAAGACCTCCGCCTTGAAGCTGGTGCCCAGCACCACGTGGGTCATCCCCGCGGCCTTGATGCGGGCCAGCAGGTGCTGGAGGAACGGAGCTCCCGCCACCGGAAGCATCGGCTTCGGCGTGCTGTTGGTGAGGGGGCGCAGCCGGGTTCCCTTCCCGCCGACGAGGATCACCGCGTCAGTCTGCTCCGCTAGAGCTCGGGTATCAAGGCTGTCCTGAGGCACCTGTGCCATCGCTTACTCCCTCATGTTCGGCAACTGCTGTAGACAGTCAAAAACTATCCGCTTCAACCCGGATGAGCAGCTCCCCGGCACAGTGCTGGGTGGCCGACCGATCGTGGGGTTGGTGTCCCTAGGGACGTTAGCTCGCCAGCGAGCGATAATCCCGCCTCCACGCCGGGGACCAATGATACTGGGGCAAATTTTCCCCTCAGTTCGCCAAGACCGGGCGGAGAGCCCAGCGGCGGTCATGGGCAGCGCCGCAACGCGACGCATCTCGACGCGGGCGTTTTCGGTGCTAACCCTTGCGTTTCCGCTCGGCGAGCCACACCGAAACCTTGGCGCGCACCGAGAGCCCGACCTTGAGCAGCAGGCGGATCGGCGCATTCTTCGGTCCAGGCAGGCGGTCGGCCTGGAAGCGGTACGCGGACTCGTGGTGGGCGGGCAGCATCTTCTCCGGGTGCTCGCCCGCAGCGTGTCCCTTGGCGTGGCTGATCTCCGCGGTGGGAGTGAAGATGTTCTGCCAGCCCGCCCGGCCCAGGCGATCGCCCAGATCCACGTCCTCCATGTACATGAAGTAGCGCTCATCGAAGCCGCCGACCGACTCGAAGGCCTTCCACCGCAGCAACAGGCAGGAGCCGGAGAGCCAGCCCGCCTCGCGCTCGCGGTCCAGGTCATCGTCGTGGCGGTACTGCTTCGTCCATGGGTTGGACGGCCACACCCCGCCCAGCAGGGCGTGACCGATGCCGGCTCCCAGGCGCGGGACGCTGCGCGCGCTCGGGTAGGCGGAACCGTCGGCTTCGCGGATCAACGGGCCGATCGCACCCGCACGCGGGTGGCGACGGGCACATTCCAGCATCGCGTCGATGGAGCCCGGGGTGAAGACGACATCTGGGTTGGAGATGATGAGGAACTCATCGTCGATCTCGCCCGCGTCGCGCAGGTCGCGGAGGTTGCGGGCGCCGAGGTTCATCGCGGAGCCGTAGCCAATGTTGCCACCCGAATAGCGCAGCTCCAGGCCCAGCTCTTTCGCCTTTCCGGCTGCGTCCGGGGCTGCGTCCTTGGACTCAGCCCCCGGTCCGCTCACGCGTCCGTCACGGTCGGCGACGGCAGCCTCCGGAGCGCCGTCCGTCGAACCGTTGTCGACCATGACGACGTGCGCCCCCTGCGCGGCGGCAGCGGGGATGGAGTCCAGGAACTTTGTGAGGTACTCGCCGGGCGAATACGTCACCGTGATAATCGCTATGGGTGCCACGGGGGGAACGTTACCCCAGAGCCGCCCGCAGTCCGTCCTGCCACGCTGGCAGCGGGGAAAGCCCGGCCGCCTCCCAACAGCTTGTGTCCAGGTACACCCCGACCGGTCGGCGCGCCGGGGTTGGGTACTCCGCGGTGGGGATTCGGCTCACGCGGGCCGGGTCGTGGCCGGTGGCGTCGAAGATTGTGGCGGCGAACCCCGCCCAGCTCGTAACCTCCCCACCGCCGGTGGCGTGCAGTAGTCGGGGCAGCTCCGGCGTGCGTGCATCATCCTCGCTCCCGCCCGACAACGGCACGCTCGTCTGCGAATGCGCCCCGGCCCGGCGCTGACGCCACAGCTTGACTGCCAGCTCGACGAGCCCCGCGGCAAGGTGCCCTGTGAAGGTCGGCCTGCCCCACTGATCGTCCACCACCTTCGGATCTACACCGCGTTCAGCCAGCCCCGCCATCGTGTCCAGGAAGTCCCTGCCGGGGCCGGTGGGGCCGCTGAATACCCAGGCCGTACGCACCACGGTTCCGCCGGCGTCCAGCACCGCATGCTCCCCCGCCAGCTTCGTGCGGCCGTATTCATTAACCGGCGCCGGGGAATCCTCCGGGGACGCCGCCCGCGGTTGGCCCGCCTCCCCGCTGAAGACGTAGTCGGTGGAGACGTGAATAAAACTTGCCCCCATCGCCGCCGCCACTTCTGCGAGCACCCCCGGCGCGGTCGCGTTCACCCGCTCGACCGCGGCCGTGTTGGCGGGATCCTCCGCAGCATCCACTGCGGTCCACGCAGCGGCGTTGATGACCACAACGTCGTGGCCTCCCGCCTGCTCGATGGCCCCCCGAAGGGCGGTAGCACACGGCTCATCGCTGGCGGTCAGGTCCAGCTCGGCGCGCCCCAAAGCCACCACCGGGGCGGTGTGGTCTGCCAGCTCGGCCATAAGCGCTGTACCGAGCTGACCCCCGGCTCCCAGTACGACGATCCCGGGCGCCGCACCCCCAGACGTCCCGGTTACCGCAGCGGTGTTCTCGTCAACCTGGGCAGCCTCACGACTGGCACCGGCGCCGCACGCAGCGTCGCCGTCAGCACGCAACGTGCGCTCGGGATTGGTCGGGGAATCCTGTGACTGTGGCATGGCGTCCAGATTACTTAAGGCCTCACAGCCCAACGGGGAAGCAGACCCCGCCCGGGCGGTCGCTGCACTCCACCGTGGAGGTAGTGGGCTTGGCAGTGGAAAAGGCCTATAATTACCGAAGTTTTGTGTGCCACGAGGCCGCCCGCAACCCAGCGGATCTGCCAACCGGGAATGAGAAGAAAACCCTATGACTATGCCCCCCAATGCTGGCGACCAGCAGCCCCGCAGCTACCGCTCGCGGGAAGAACGCGCAGGCAGGGTGGATTCGGAGCCTGCCACACCGCGCCGCTCCTCCCGCCAAATCATGCCCGCCCCCGGGGATACTGCCACCCGCCAGATCGGCTCGAAGCCGGTGCGCATGGTGCTCGCCGCTGTCTCCGCGTTGGTGCTGGTGATCGGCGCGGTCGGGTATAAGGCGATCGGCCAGCTCGACGGGCGCCTCGCCCAGACCGGCGAGCTCTCCCTCGGCGATAATCAGGACGGCGCGACCGACATCCTCCTGGTCGGCGTCGACTCCCGCACGGACGCCCAGGGCAATCCCCTGAGCCAAAAGGAGATCGACATGCTCAACGCGGGTGAGGAAGAGGCCACCAACACGGACACGATCATCCTCATCCGTGTGCCCAACGACGGTTCCGGAGCGACCGCCGTCTCCTTGCCTCGCGACACGTACGTCGCCACCCCGAACGGCAACATGAAGCTCAACGGCGTCTACGGCACCGCGAAATTCGAGGAAGAACAGAAGATCGCCGAGCGCCGCACCGAGCCGGCGGACGCTGAGCAGGAAAAGAGCGACGAGGAGGCCAGCAAGCAGGCCGGACGCCAGGCTCTCATCCACTCCGTCGCAGACCTGACGGGAATCACCGTGGACCACTACGCAGAGATCGGCCTGCTCGGCTTCGTCCTGCTCACCGACGCGGTCGGCGGCGTGGACGTCTGCCTGAAAGAAAAGGTCAAGGAGCCGCTCTCCGGCGCGAACTTCCCGAAGGGCCGCTCCACGCTCAAGGGATCCCAGGCGCTAAGCTTCGTCCGCCAGCGCCACGGACTGCCCCGCGGCGACCTGGACCGCATCACCCGCCAGCAGGCCTACATGGCCTCGCTGGTCAACAAGGTGCTGTCTTCCAAGACTCTGACCGACCCCTCCGCGCTAAACCGCATCAACGACGCCGTGGAGCGCTCCGTGGTTCTGGACCAGGGCTGGGACGTCATGTCCCTGGCAACCCAGATGCAGGACCTGGCCGGCGGCAACGTGAAGTTCCAGACCATCCCCGTGACCTCCATCGACGGGGTCGGTGACATGGGCGAATCCATCGTCACCGTCGACGCCGACCAGGTCCACGAGTTCTTTAATGAACTGCTCGGCGACGATGCCCCGGAAGACGGTGGCGATAAGGCCACTAAGGATAAGGACAAGGACGGGCCGATCGAGGATTACGACGCGGAGGACTATCGCGTGAACGTCTTCAACGCTTCCAACATCCCAGGTGTGGCAGCGAACGTCTCCGAGCTGGCCCACAACTACGGCTACAAGGAGGGCGAGGTCGGCAACTCCGAGGAAACCGGTGTCTCGGAGTCCCAGGTCAACGCCAAGGATAAGAACGACCCGGCCGCCCGTGGCCTGGCCAAGCAGCTCGGCGGCCTGGAGATCGTCGAGGATCCGTCCCTGGACGACAAGGAGCTCTCCGTCACCCTGTCGGGCACCTACTCCGGTCCGGGGTCCGTCCCCGGCACCGCACCGCTGGTCGAGCCGAACGACCCGAATGCAGGCACCCTGACCGAGGGCATGCGCGACCTCGACGGCGACGGGATCCCGGACGAGGGCACGGAATCCGGCGACGAGGGCAACACCGTCGGCCAGACGGGCAGCATCGGCGGCGACGGCAACCCGCTGGAGAACACCGAGGACCCTAAGGCCAAACCGCCGGTCAAGGAGATCGACGCGGGCGGCGACGGCCCGATGTGCGTGAACTAGGCGCACCCGCGGGCGAGTGGAACACCCGCTCACAGCATGAAAGCCTGGCCCGATGGGCCGGGCTTTTCTTGCGTTTGGGGGCCGCCACACCCCGCGCTGTGGCACCGCACCATGGCTAACTGAGGCACACCCCGCATGTGTGGAGACCTCTAGGATGGGGCGCATGGATGCTCTCTCTGCCCTTTTGACTGATCCCGCCGCGCCGCGGCTGACCACCTACACCGATGCCGGCCGCATGGAGCTCTCCGGCCAGACGCTGCAGAACTGGCAGGCCAAGGTGGCCAACCTCCTGCTTGGTCTGGGGGCCGGGCCCGGTTCGGTGATCATCTGCGACGCCAGGCCTGGCTGGCAGCCGGTGACGATCGCGGTGGGTGCGTGGTTGATCGGCGCGACCGTCGTGGACGCCCGCGGCCCCCTCCCCGACTCACTGACCGACGCCGCCGGTCCGCCGGTGGCCGCGTTCACGGACTCTGTCGACCTGGCCGAGCAACTGGCCGACGAGGGGCTCGGTGGGCTGGATGTGGCCGGGCTGGGTGACCTTGGAGAGCTGGGCGAGCCGGTCGAGGAGGTCTTCGTCCTCTCCACTGATCCCTTCGGCCGTGGTGTCACGGAGTCTGGCGGCGAGCTTCCTTTCGGTCTGAACGACTTCTCCCCCGAGCTTCGGGTTCAGCCCGATGCTTTTCTGGGCTCGGCCGCCGTGGCCGATGCGGGCCGGCTGCTGGCAGCCAGTGGTGGCGAGCAGCTCCGCGAGGGCCAGTGGCTGGCCGCCGGGAAGGACGGCGACGGTAACGCGGACAGCGAGCGCCGCATCTTCGGCCCCTGGGACAACGTGCTTCAGCTGGCGCAGACCCTGCGGCCTTGGGCTGCGGGCGGGGCCGTCGTCATGAGCACGGACGCTGCCCCGGAGCGGCTCCAAGAACTTGGTGAGGCGGAAAACGCCCGCCTCGCTCACTGACGGCGACGGGCACACAGCGCACTGACAAGCACCGCTCTGCGAAAAAGCGCGCGGCCAACGCCGCGCGCGAGTACCCCGGGTTGCGGTCGCCTTAGCGCACGTCCGCGCGCCAGTTGCGGTAGAAGCCCAGGACCAGCAGAGCCACGACCCACGCAGCCAGCACGGTGAGGTAGAACGCTGGGGTGTGTGCCCCCTCCTTCAGGACGCCATCGGCCTGGAAGGTGTAGTACCGCTGGATCTCGGTGATGGTGCCCGCGGGCATGACGTCGGAAATCTTCTTGAGGATGTCGAACTTCCCGCCGCCGAGGGAAATCAGTGGCTCCACGACGAGCATCCAGACCAGCGGCACGCCGATGCCCGCGACGCGGGAGCGCAGGAGGCTGGCGGCTCCCATCGCGAGCAGGGTGAACGCGGCCCCGCCGATCAGCAGCGACCACACGGTGTTATTCTGCTCGGCCACGAATGTCATTCCCGGCCAGATCACAATCATCAGAACCGTCAGCGCCATCGCCAGCGCAAGCGTAAACACCACGAAGGCACTGGCGACAAGCCCGTTGGCGGCCAGCCAGTACCACCGGGACCGCTGTGTGAGGAAAGCCTGGGCATGCATTTTCGTGTTGATCTCCCCGGCCGTGGTGGAGGCGCCGAAAACGATGCAGATCATCAGGGCGATCATGCCGCCGGTGCCCACGTCCGAGAAGTCCGCGGTGAGGTTCTCTTCCGACAGGAGGAGGTAGAGAAACATCGGCCCGCCGAGGGATCCGCCCAGCAGGATGAAGTAGATCCACGTGCTGCGCAGGGTGAGGAGTTTGGTTGTTTCGGATTTCACTGAGCTGAGGAAGCTGCTCATTGGGTGCGCCTTCTTTCTTGGTTGTGCGCCGTTGTCTTCTTGTGATTCAGCTGTTCTGTGTGGCGAGCGCTGGGGGTTTGGCCCTATGCTCCTGTGGCCTGCCGCTGCGCTCCAGCGTCGGCCACCGCGCCCGTGTGGTATTCCTGCGCTTTGGACGTCGCCGCCAGGAAGCGCTGCTCCAGGTTCGCCGTCTCCGCGGCCAGCTTCGTAATGAGGAAGTTCTCCTCCATCGCGGTCTGCGCCACCAACTCGCGCAGCTCCTCTTCGCTCCGCTCCTCCGGCAGGGCGATGCGCATGCTGCGGGGCCGCTGCAGCTCCACCTTCAGGCCCTTGTGCTGCAGCTTCTCGGCGAGCAGCACAGCCTCCCGGCACTCCGCGGTGACCACGGTTCCGCCGGCGAGGAACTCATCCAATGAGTACTCCCCGATCAGCTGCCCCTTGCCGATCACCACGAGGCGGTCTGCCGTCAGTTGCATCTCACTGAGCAGGTGGGAGCTGACCAGCACGCTGCGGCCCTCCGCCGCGAGCGCCCTGATGGTGTTGCGCATCCAGGTCACACCCTCGGGATCCAGGCCGTTGACCGGCTCGTCCATGATGAGGTGCTGCGGGTCGCCGAGCAGCGCTGCTGCCAGCCCGAGGCGTTGCTTCATGCCCAGGGAGTAACCACCGGCCTTCTTCTTGCCCGCGCTGCTCAGCCCAACGATGTCGAGGCACTCGTCCACGCGCTTGTCACTGATACCCGCGCCGTGTGCCAGCACGCGCAGGTGGTTGCGGCCGGTGCGTGCCGGGGTAAACCAGGAGGCATCCAGCACCGCGCCGGCGACCTGAGTCTTGTTCTTCAGCGTCGCGAAGGCTCCGTCGTAGGACTGCCCGTCGCGATACTCGCCTCTGAAGATGACGTGGCCAGCGGTCGGCCGGTCCAGGCCGAGCATGCAGCGCATAGTGGTGGACTTGCCAGCACCATTTGGCCCGAGGAAACCGGTGACCTTTCCGTCCGGGACGTGGAAGCTGATGTCCGAAAGGACCTTGTTCTTTCCATAACTCTTGCTGAGCTGTTCAACTGTGATCATGATTCACAGTCTCGGCCGCGCCCCTACCCCGGCACATCGGCCCGGCGGATGATTATCGCCGTTGTTGTTCTTTCATACCGGAGTATGACGTCCGGCTCTTGCGATCATCCGCAGGGCCCACCGTGGTGCGGTGGTTCCGCTGTGTTCCCCCAGCGGGTTGGTCTGCCTGACCCGGTTGGCCGTTAGCCTTCGGCGGTCAGCAGTTCTTCTGGGTCCACGAGGTGGTGTTTGAGGGCAAAGAGTACGGCGTGCACCCGGTCCCGCGAACCGGTTTTCATCAGCACCCGCCCAACGTGAGTCTTCACCGTCGGCAGGGAGATGAAGAGTTTCTCTGCGATCTCCTGGTTGCTCTGGCCCTTCGCGATGAGGCACAGGATCTCCCGCTCGCGCCGGGTCAGCGGGTCCACCAGCCCGAGGTCATCCTGGGCGTCCGGAGTGGTCTGCCTAGCCGCTGCCGGCTGCGGGGCCGCGGTGTTCTGCGGTGGCACGCCCGGCGCGGGCGTGCTCTTTGGCCCCGCAGGGTTGGCTGCGGCCCCGTCTGCTCGCAGGCGCTGGATGAGCTTCGCGGTCGCCGCCGGGCTGATCACGGCCGTGGACTCCCCGACGGTGCGGACCGCGTTGATGAGTTCCTCCGGGTCGGCGTCTTTGAGCAGGAAACCGCTGGCCCCGGCGGTGACGGCGCCGAGGACGTAGTTATCGCTATCGAAGGTGGTGAGAACGACCACCCGGGTGGGATCCCCCGCGGGGCCCGTGGGGGAAAATTCGTTGAGGATGCGGCGGGTCGCAGCGATGCCGTCCATGGTGGACATCTGCACGTCCATCAGGATCATGTCCACGGGCTGGGCTAGGGCCAGCTCGCAGGCTTCGGCCCCGTCGGCTGCTTCCCAGGCCACGGAGATGTCATCCTGGCTATCCAGCACCATCGCGAAGCCGGCGCGCACGAGCTGCTGGTCATCAGCCAATCCCACGGTGATCATGCTTCTTCGCCCCTCGCCTCGTAAAAATTCTTCCTTCATGAGTGCTGGCTTCTGCAGCTGCTGCCGTCACGGTAGCACTGCGCTCAGACACGCAGCCGCAGCCCCTACGCACCGAGTGGGATGGTGGCCGTGACATTCCACCCGCCGGGGAACAGCGCGCTCGCCCCCCAGCTGGCTTTCCCACCGTGGATCCGCACGCGCTCCTTAATCCCGGTCAGTCCCCGCCCGCTGCCCGTCAGCTGCTCCTCGCCCGGGGCATTATCCACCATGACGGTTAGGCGCTCACCCTCCCACAGCAGGCGGACTCGCACCTCGACGGGGCCCGCGTGCTTAATGACGTTGGTGAGGGACTCCTGTACCACCCGGTAGACGGTCAGCCCCTTCGCCTCGTCGAGCGGGGCTTCCTCCCCCTCGACGGCGAGGGTGGCGTGGGCGCCGGAGCGGTTGGCGTCGCTGATGAGGTCCTGAATACCGGAGACGCCCGGGGTGGCGGCGACATCCCGGCCCTCCTCGGTGTGGAGGACGGAGAGCAGGCTGCGCATCTGTGTTAGCGCCTCGCGGCCGCGGGTGGAGATCGTCTCGAGCGCCTCGATGGCTTTCTCCGGATCCTTACGTCCGGCGTAGCGGCCGCCATCGGCCTGCGCGATCACCACGGTCAGGGAGTGCGCGACGATATCGTGCATCTCGCGGGCGATGCGGTTGCGCTCGGAGACCGTGGCCAGCTCCGCACGCGCCGCGAGGTTGGCGACCTCCTCCCGGCGTCGGTGAGCCTGCTTGCCGAATTGCCAGCACAGGGCGATGGACACCAGGGCCAGCAGGCTCGCCAGGCCGATGGTCATCCATATCTCTGGCTCGGCGACCACTTCCTTGAGGGTGGTTTCCTCCGCGAAGATCGGGTTATACAACCGATCGGCGATGAACTGCCAGGTGATCGACGCAAGGCTGCCGACCACGGCTATCGTCAGCCACATCCCCCGGCGCTGTGGCAGGTGTGCTCGGACCAGGTAGACCTGCCAGCACACCAGCGGATACCCGAGCAACACTGCAAAACCCCCGGACAGCGCGGAGAGGGCCAGGCCTGCCGCGATAATCGCCACCCCCAGCTCCACGCGCCATTGCTGCACAACCAAGCCTGCGTAGGAGATGGCCAGACCGGCAAGGAGTATCGGCGCCTGCCAACCCCCGGACTGGCCGGAGGCAACGCCAATCTCCGGGAGGGCGAGGAGGAGGAACAACAGGGAGATGACGAGGAACTGCAAGCGGCGGCCGGGGTCGCGCCACCACTTCACGCGGGAACCGAGGGGGCCGGTGCTCAGCGGGTTGTGGCCGAGCGCGCCGGGAACTTTGCTTTCGGGCATAGTTCGACATTCTAGGGTCGGCTGGGGCGGGGCTTCGTCGTCCTGAAGTATCATCTTCCCCATGGCCGACGTGAAATTCGATGACGTAACGATCCAGTACCCCGGCGCGGAACGACCCAGCGTGCGGGACCTCGACCTGCACATCGCCGATGGCGAGTTCCTGGTGCTCGTGGGGCCGTCGGGCTGTGGAAAGTCCACCACGCTGCGCGCGCTCGCCGGCCTGGAGGCGACGAGCGGCGGGTACATCGCCATCGGCGGCAAGGATGTCACCGGCACTGAGCCGGCCGCCCGCGACATCGCGATGGTCTTCCAGGACTACGCCCTCTACCCACACATGACGGTGCGGGAGAACATGGGCTTTGCGCTCAAGGTCGCCAAGCGCTCGAAGTCCGAGATCGCCGAGCGGGTGGATCGCGCGGCGGAGATCCTGGGTCTGCAGGAGTTTCTGGACCGCAAGCCGAAGGACCTTTCCGGTGGCCAGCGGCAGCGCGTGGCCATGGGCCGGGCGATCGTCCGCGAGCCGCAGGTCTTCCTCATGGATGAGCCGCTGTCCAATCTGGACGCCAAGCTGCGCGTCCAGACCCGCGCCCAGATCGTGAAGCTGCAGAAAAACCTGGGGGTGACCACCGTCTACGTCACCCACGACCAGGTGGAGGCGATGACGATGGGTGACCGCGTGGCCGTCCTCAACGACGGCGTGCTGCAGCAGGTGGCCAGCCCGAAGGAACTCTACGAGAACCCGGATAACGCCTTCGTGGCGGGTTTCATCGGCTCGCCCGCGATGAACCTGCTGAGCACCACCGAGCCACTGCCGGGCTTCGACGAGGCCCCGCCGGCTGGCTACGCGGGAAACGGTGGCGCTAAGGAACTGATCGTGGGCGTGCGCCCGGAGCACCTCACCGTCGACACCGCGGGCTCGGCCAACGGCGTGCGCGGCGAGGTCAGCCTCGTCGAGGAGCTCGGCGCGGACTCCTATATCTATGCGGAGACCGACTACGGCACCCTCGTGGCCCGCGGCGGGTCGGGTGAGCAGCCCGCCATTGGGCAGACCGTGGTGCTTTCCCCGGCAACAGGCGCCCGGATCCACTTCTTCGACGCCCAGACCCAGGAGCGGGTCGGGGGTAACAGCCGGGGCTAGAATTCACCACTAGAAAGATATTCATCGTGGGATCTACCCCCCGATTACCTAAACTTGGGGTGCAGACTTTTCAGCTTTCCCGCTGACTGCCACTCATCCGCGCGCCCCGACGGCGCGTTGGTGGGTGGCTTCCCTGTATCTCTCGCCGGGAACGGTCAGCCGGGAATACCTTCTAGAAAGGCTCCACTATGGCAAACCAGTACAAGAAGATGCTGGCCGTCCTCGCGGCATCCGGCATGGCTCTGGCAGCCTGCTCCGACGGCGGCTCCGACGACTCCGCCAAGGGCCAGGAGGGCGCCGACGCCCGCGGCCCCATCACCTTCGCGATGGGCAAGAACGACACCGACAAGCTCCGCCCGATCATCGACGCGTGGAACAAGGAGCACCCGGACGAGCAGGTGAAGCTCCAGGAGCTCGCCGGTGAGGCCGACGCCCAGCGCGACACCCTGGTGCAGTCCCTGCAGGCGGGTCAGGATGACATCGACGTCATGGCACTGGACGTCGTCTGGACCGCACAGTTCGCAGCCAACGGCTGGCTCGCACCACTGGAGGGCGACCTCGAGGTCGACACCAGCAAGCTGCTGCAGCCGACCGTGGAGTCCGCAACCTACAACGACAAGCTCTACGCGCTGCCGCAGAACACCAACGCGCAGCTGCTGTACCGCAACACCGACATCGTCAAGGACGTCCCGGAGAACTGGGACGCCCTCGTCGAGGAGTGCAAGGAGGTCAAGGACCAGGACTGCCTGACCGCGACCCTGAAGCAGTACGAGGGCCTGACCGTCATGACCGACAGCTTCATGCGCGGCTGGGGCGGGGCCATCATGGACGAGGACGGCAACGTCACCGTCACCGATGAGAAGTCCCAGGAGGGCCTGCAGGCTCTCGTGGACGCGTACCAGGACAAGACCATCTCCTCCGCCTCCACCGGCGCAACCGAGGAAGAGGTCAACCTCGCTTTCACGCAGGGCCAGACCGCGACGGCCATCAACTGGCCGTACATGTACACCAACGCCGAGGAGGA
>DYZK01000118.1 GCA_020741275.1 Corynebacterium urealyticum | reverse complement strand
TGAAAGGGGCCAAAGAAATGGCGACCAAGAAGATCAACGCAATCGGCAAGGCCACCATTGCCCTCACCGCAGCGACGGCCATCGCCATGGGTGGCGTCACCGCCGCAAGCGCAAACCCACTGGGCAGCCTGAGCAGCCTCGGCTCCTCCGCTCCGAAGGATCTGGAGCAGGCCCAGGGCAAGGAGTACAAGCTCGGTAACGTCGGCGGTCCGGCCTGGAACGTGGACGTCTACAAGCAGCTCGTCACCGGCGCTGAGACCGTGCGCCCGGGCGCGACCGTCAAGACCCGCATCAAGATCCAGGGTGTGAAGGGCGAGACCAAGGTCAGCGACCTTATCGAGCGCATGCCGGAGAGCTTCCAGCTGGTCAAGGTCGAGACCTTCGAAAACGGCCTCCTCGGCGGCAGCATCAAGCAGCTCGACCAGAGCCAGTACGGCGTGACCACCAATGACGGCGTCAAGCAGGTCAACGTCGGCCTGAAGGAAGGCCTGCTCTTCAAGGATCACAGCACCGTCAGCACCACCAAGTCCCTGGTCGTCGACTTCACCTGGAAGGCCGGCTCGAAGGAAGGCACCTTCGCCACCGGCGGTGGCGCAAAGGTCGGCGCAGTCGTCAACAACTACAAGGTCTTCGACAATGGCCCGAAGATCACCGTGAAGAAGGGCGCTTCCAAGCCATCCGGCAGCATCTCCCTCAGCTCCTAAGAGCACCCGTGGGCCTTCCGCCCACCTCACGGGCGTGAGCCCCGAAACCCTCAGCGGCCGCGATCAACCGATCCGGCCGCTTAGGTCTGCCTAAGGCCTTCCATTTGGTACCTTGTCAGTTATGGCTACCAGCAGAAATCCACTCGCGGGAGTCTCGCCACACGAGTTCACCACCGAACAGCTCGATGACGCCCCCACCATTTGCTCCACCTTCACCGGAGAACAACTCGCTGGCACCGCAAAACCCGGAAAAATCGTCCTCTGCCTGGAGTTCTACACCGGCTGGGGACACGACATCCTCGACGGCACCGCCTTCGGCGCCGAACTGAACGCGAAGATCAAAACCTTCCTCAAGGACAATGGGGCAGAGCTCCAGTTCATTCGCCGGCCCGGCCGGGAAGGCCAGGATCGCCGCCAGAACAACACCCGGGTGCTCTACATCGCCTGGGCCACCGGCACCGAACCCATCCTCGAAAGGATGGACCTGCCAGACGTCGAGGCCCTCCTGGACGTCGACCTGAGCACCCCGGGCAACACTCCGGGCGCCCGCCGCATCGACCACCCCATCCTGCTGGTCTGCACCCACGGCCGCCGCGACCGCTGCTGCGCCGTCCGCGGCCGCCCGCTCGCCGCCGCGCTGAACAAGCACTTCGACGAGCCCACCGCACACGGGGACGAAGCCATCCCGGGGAGCCAGCCCGCCGCAAACCTCGCGCCCACCCAGCACCACGCCGACGCCGCCGGAGTGGGAGCCGGGCCGGTGGATCCCAAGCGCACCGAATTCGAGGAATTCGATGACCACCCCTCGGCGGACCCCATCGACCCGATCATCTGGGAGTCCTCCCACACC
The DNA here is from genome assembly GCA_020741275.1 of Corynebacterium urealyticum. Classification (GTDB taxonomy): domain Bacteria; phylum Actinomycetota; class Actinomycetes; order Mycobacteriales; family Mycobacteriaceae; genus Corynebacterium; species Corynebacterium urealyticum_A. The sequence goes on along the minus strand of DYZK01000118.1, from coordinate 18,315 downwards.
AAGGGGCACCGCTTCGCGCCCTCCATGCTCCTGCTGCCCGCCAACTACTCCTTCGGCCGCATGGCCGAAGGAGGGGCGCGCAGCATGGTGGAGCACGCCCAGCGTGGGGAACTCTGGCTGCAGGGTAACCGCGGCCGTGGCTGCCTTGACCCCGCCAGCCAGGCTGCCGAACTCCGCGTGGCCCACGAGCTCGACGACCGCGGTCTGCCCGTCGGCCTCGCCGCGCTGACGTCCTGGGAAGAAACCCGGGAGAACGGCGACGAGGAGATCACGCAGTCTGCCGCCGACGTCGCCGTCCGCGTCGTGGAAGACACCGCCTCGGACCTGCGCTTCCGGGTCCGCATGGAACACCGGGACAGCGTCATGGTCGTGTCCTCCTGCGGCGATAAGCCCAAGCGCGCGAAGTCCTGGATCGCCGTCGACTGTGAGGAGATCCTTGGCTAGCTCGCGGCGTCCCGAGCGGAGCCAATCCGATCAGGGCAGCACTCAGCCGGGCAACGCCTCGCACGCGACGCCGGAATACAACGGCGCAGCCGGACACGACACCCAGAACGACCACCCCATGCCGCACAAGCACGACCCCCGACACGATCATGCCACCCAGCCCAAGCACGGCCAGGGCAGCATCCGGCATGCCATCGGGCTGGCCATGCCGGTGGGCCTTGGCATGGTTCCGCTCGGCCTGGCCTTTGGCATCCTGCTGACCCAGATGGGTTTCGCGTGGTTCTGGGCGCCGATCTTCTCGTTTGTGATTTACGCCGGCTCCATGGAGTTCCTGGCGCTCAGCCTCGTCACCGGGGGAGTGGGGCCACTCTCGGCCGCGCTCTACGGGCTGTTGGTGAACTTCAGGCATGTCTTCTACGCCCTGAACTACCCGCTGCACGTCATCCGCAGCAGGCTCGCCCGCGCCTACGGCATCTACGCGCTGACGGACGAGACCTATGCGATCGTCAGCGCCAACCCCAATCAGCGTTTCACCGGCCGCCAGGTCATCGCCATTCAGATCGTCCTGCAGTGCGCCTGGGTCGGTGGGGGAGTCCTCGGCGCCCTCTTCGGCGACGCCATGCCCTGGAAGCTCGAGGGCATGGAGTTCGCTCTCACCGCCCTGTTCGTCGTGCTGCTGATCGAGTCCTTCCTCGCCACCAGGGACGTCTCCCTGGTCCTCACGGCCGCGGTGACCGCCGCGGTGGCGCTGCTGGTCTCCCCGGGCAACATGCTGATGATCGCGATGCTGCTCTACTTCGCCGTCCTACTCGCCCGTTTCTACCTCCCGGGCCTGGACCGCGCCCTCCAGCTGCGCTGGCGCACCGGGGACGAAAGGCAGGAAGTATGAGCACCCAACCCACTGTTCTGGCCACCGAGGCTGTCCACGCAGCCGACACCCTCCACGCCGCCGAGGCCGCCGGCAGCTACGGCCTGCCCGCCGGCGTGAGCCTCGGCACCACCATCGGCGTGCTGCTCCCGCTCTGCATCGTCACCGTCGCCCTGCGCGGCCTGCCCTTCGCCGCCCTGCGTTCCTTCCGGGAATCCAAGCTCGTCGCCTGGCTCGGCATGGGCATGCCCGTGGGTGTGATGAGCATCCTCGTGATCTACACCGCTGCCGACCGGATGGACGCCCCCGGCGGCCTGGCCTCCCTGCTCATCGCGGTGGCCTTCACCACCATCTGGCACCTGTGGCGCCGCTCCGCCACCCAATCCATCCTGCTGGGCACGGTGTTCTACGTGCTGCTCGTCAACCTCGTTTTCTAGACGACGACGTCGCGCTCGTCACCGACGCCCCGTTCGTTACCGTCGCCTGCCCCAACAAGGCATAAAAAGAACGCCGCCCCCGCACCGAAGTGCAAGGGGGCGACGTCCTAAAAAGAGGGGCAGAAAGCCCGGCGAAGGGTGAGTTTCTAGCGGCGCATAACCTTCTTAGCCAGCCAGTTACCGAACAGCTGAGCAGCCTGGACGATAACGATGATGACCAGCACGGTGATCCACGTGACCTCGTCGTTGAAGGCGCGGTAACCGTAGACAATCGCGAAGTCACCCAAACCGCCAGCGCCGATGTAGCCAGCCATCGCGGACATATCCACGATCGCGATGAACATGAACGTAAAGCCCAGGATCAACGGCCCCAGGGCCTCCGGGATGATCACCGTGAAGATGATTCGCAGCGGGGAAGCGCCCATGGACTTCGCCGCCTCGATCACGCCCGGGTCGATGGTGACAAGGTTCTGCTCCACGATGCGGGCCGCGCCGAAGGTTGCGGCGATCACCATGCCCAACACCGCGGCCTTCAGTCCGATACGGCTGCCCACCAGGGCGTCGCTCAGCGGGCCGATGGCGGTGAGCAAAATAATGAACGGGATCGGGCGAACGAAGTTCACCAGGAAGTTGATCACCCAGTAGATGGGCTTATTCGACAGCACCCCGCCCGGGCGGGTGGTGTACAGCAGCATGCCGAACATCAGGCCCAGCAGGCCACCGATGACGAGGGTGGCCAGCACCATCGTCAGGGTGTCGTAGATCGCCTGGGTGAAGGTGCCGCCCAGCCGGTCCCAGTCCATCGCGGCGAGCACGAGGGTGTCCGGGGACGCGGCGGCAGGGGCGGCAGTGGCCGTGGTGGCGATGGAGCCCGCGGCGGTCGGGAGAGTAGTCAGCGCGCTCATCGGATCTCCTCAATATCGGTTCGCTGGGACAGGTCGGCGTAGAACTTCTCGATCGCGGCCTCGCCGGCGGCGTCTTGAGGTGTCACGCGCACGGTCAGGCGGCCGAAGGAGTGGTTCTGCAGGGTGGTGACCCCGCCGTGGACGATGTTCACGCTCACATCCGCAGCCGAGAGCTCGGAGACGGCGTCGAAGAAGCCCACGCCCTGGTTCATCGTGATGGTGAACAGGCGGCCGTCGCCGGCCTGCAGGGCGTCCGCCTCCACGTTGTCCGGGGTGTTGCGCAGGGAGGTGGCCACGAAGTTCTTCGCGACCTCCGTCTGCGGGTTGGAGAAGACCTCGTAGACCGAGCCCTGCTCCACCACGCGGGCGTTGGACATGACGACCACCTGGTCGGCGATGGAGCGGACGACCTCCATCTCGTGGGTGATCACCACGATGGTGATGCCCAGCTCCTCGTTGACGCGGCGCAGCAGCGCGAGCACGTCGCGGGTGGTGGAGGGGTCCAGCGCGCTGGTCGCCTCGTCGGCGAGAAGCAGGCTCGGGTTCGTCGCGAGCGCACGGGCGATGCCCACGCGCTGCTTCTGGCCGCCGGAGAGCTGCTCCGGGTAGCTCCGGCCCTTATCCGCCAGCCCCACGAACTCCAGCAGCTCGGCGACGCGCGCCTCGCGTTCGGCCTTCGGCATGCCCTGCAGCTTCAGCGGGTAGGCGATGTTGCCGGCCACGGTGCGGGAGGAGAACAGGTTGAACTGCTGGAAGATCATGCCGATGTCGGAGCGCAGCGTGCGCATCTCCGATTCCTTCAGCGGGACGATGTCCTGCCCATCGAGCAGGATCTCGCCGCTGGTCGGCTTGTCCAGGCCGTTGATCTGGCGCACCAGCGTGGACTTGCCCGCGCCGGAGTAGCCGATGATGCCCACGATGGAGCCCGGCTGGATGGTGATGTTCACGTCCTCCAGTGCAGTGACGGACTTGCGCCCCTGCTTGAAGACCTTGTGGACGTTGCGAAATTCGATTCCCGTTCCCGTGCGGTCGCCCCGCGGGGTTGCGGGGGAGGCCGCGTCGGGGGCGGCGGATGTGCCTTGGGCCATTGGAGTGCCTTCCGGTTTAAAAGGCGTGTCTCGGCAGGCGGGCTGGTGGGCCGGCCCTGCGAGACACGCCTTTTCGGGGTTGGGTTTACTGCTCCTTGAGCTTCTGCTGGGTGTTGTCCAGCACCTTCTGCAGCTCATCGCCGGACATGGTCACGGCGACGGAGGTGTCCTTAGTCTGCTCCTTAATGGCGTCCTGGACCGGCTTGGAGTGCCAGATCTCGACGAGCTTCTTCAGGTCCTCTTCGTCCTTGCGGTCCTTGGTGGTCACGAAGCCGTTGATGTACGGCTGTGCCTCCTCCTTCTCCGGGTCGTCCTGGAAGATGGCGGTCTTCGGGTCGATGTCCGCGCGGTCCAGGAAGGAGTTGTTGACGATGGCCGGGGTGCCGTCGAGCCAGGAGGTAGCGGTCTGGGCTGCGTCGACCGGGGTGACCTTGACCTTGGACTTTTCGGTGTCGATGTCAGCCGGGGTCGGGGTCAGCAGACCCTCCTTCTTCAGGGTGACCAGGCCAGCCTGGACGAGGACGTTAATGGCGCGGCCCTGGTTGGTGGAGTCGTTCGGGATGGCGACCTCGCCAGCCTTCTCGACGTCCTTCAGGTCGGAGTGGTCCTTGTAGTACAGGCCCAGCGGCAGGATCTCGGTGGCGCCGACCGGTGCGAGGTCGGTGTTGTTGCCGTTGTTGTACTCGGCCAGGAACATCATGTGCTGGAAGTTGTTGACGTCGATCTCGCCGTCGGTCAGCGCACGGTTCGGGATGGAGTAGTCGTTGAAGGACTTGATCTCGGTCTTCAGGCCGGCGTTATCCAGCTCCTGCTTGAAAACCTCCCACTGCTTCTGCTCGGAGTCGGTGGTGCCGATGACGATGGTGTCCTCGTCGTTGCCGCCGGAGCAGGCCACGAGGCTGAAGCTGGTGGTTAGGGCGATCGTCGCGGCCAGGGCCTTGCGTCGAAGGGACATGGTGATCCTCCTAGGTTCAGGTGCCCGCCGTGTGCCGTCCATGGCACGGGTGTGTTGGTTGTTCGGCAGGTCACTTTTCTTGAAGGCAAATTTAGCACCGCGGGGCCATGGTGGACAACTTGGTCTATTTTCTTGTCATTTATGCACGTGGTGTCGCCGATTCTGTCCTGACTGAATGGGGTTCTGGGGTGGTGGGGGAGAGGACTGGTTTTCGTGCGGAATCGAATATGTGTTCGATTTAGGGTAGGGTTCTGGCCGTGACGTATACGCGCGGATTCAATAACCCCAAGGCCCTCAGCTGGTCGCGGATCGAGCGTATCCTTTCGGGAAAAACCACAGGTGAGTGCGTTGAAGTTCGCCCGCGGAACGAGGCGCGGCGCGATGAGCAGCTCGGTGGCCGACATGGCGATTACCCCGGCGAGCTCCGGCACGGCGAACTGTTCGATGGTCGGAACGGGGAGCGGCCAGGCGGGCCCCGCGGGGAGCGAACCGCGGCGGGGGCACCGCGCGCAGCCGGGACACGCCTGGAGTTCGCGGAGCTGCGCGCCGCCAGCAGCTATCACTTCCTCCACGGCGCCAGCGAACCCGAGGAACTGGTGGAGCAGGCCATCGCGCTCGGGCTCAGCGCGCTGGCTTGCCTCGACCGGGATGGCATGTACGGCGCCGCGCGCTTCGCCACCGCCGCAGCGGAGGCAGAAGGTGAGCTAAAAACCGTCTTCGGCGCGGAGCTCAGCCTCGACGGGGCTCAGGCCCCCGGCCTGGCGGTGCTCTGCCGCGGCCAGGAGGGCTACCGGCGGCTCAGCCGCAGCATCACCACCGCCCGGATGGCCCACCGGGATAAGGATGCGGTCGAATACCCCAGCCTCAGCGAGCTCGCCGAAGCAGCCGGCGGGTACTGGCTCGTCCTCATCGATGCCGCCCAGCTGTCCATCCCCGGCCGGGCTGCCGAACTGCTCGACGCCTTCGGTGCGCAACACTGCCTCGTGCAGCTGCAGCTGAGCATGGACCCGGCCGACGTGGACCACAACGAGGCCCTCCACGCCTTCGCCACCACCCACGGGCTGCGCGAGATCCTCTCCTCGCAGCCCACCTGCGCGACCCCCAGCCAGGCCCGCCTGGCCGGCGCCAAGGCCGCCTTGCGACGGCGCTGGGACGTCACCCGCGCCGAACCCGTTACCCACCCCATGGGCGGATCCTGGCTGCGCTCCGGGGCTGAAATGCAGCAACTTGCCGGGGACTGCGCCTGGCTCCGAGAAGCCACCGCAACCAGCGTGGACGTCGCCAAAGAGTGCGCCTTCACCCTCAACCTCGTCGCCCCGAAACTACCGCACTTCCCCGTGCCGGAAGGCCACAGCGAGATGTCCTGGCTCCGCGAACTCGTGGAAAGAAACGGCACCCACCGCTACGGGCGGCGCGGCTCCACCGCGGCGGCGCAGAAGGCCTGGGAGGTCATCGACCGGGAACTCGGCGTCATCGAAAAACTGGGATTCCCTGGCTATTTCCTCATCGTCCACGACATCGTCGACCACTGCCACAGCAATAACATCCTCTGCCAGGGGCGTGGCTCGGCGGCGAACTCCGCCGTCTGCTTCGCGCTCGGCATCACCTCCGTCGACGCCGTCGCCGCGGGCCTGCTCTTCGAGCGCTTCCTCTCCCCGGAACGCGAAGGCCCGCCGGATATCGACCTTGACATCGAATCCGGCCGCCGCGAGGAGGTCATCCAGTACGTCTACCGCCGTTACGGTCGGGATAACGCCGCCCAGGTCGCGAACGTCATCACCTACCGGCGTAAGGGTGCGCTGCGGGATGCTGCCCGCGCGCTCGGCTACCCGGCAGGCCAGGTGGACGCCTGGACCCGAGGCACCGCCGAAGCTCCCGAGCGCGTCCGGCAGCTTTCCGAACAGTTGATCGGCCAGCCCCGCCACCTGGGCATCCACTCCGGCGGCATGGTCATCTGCGACCGTTCCATCGCGGACGTGGTGCCCACCGAGTGGGCGCGGATGGAGAACCGCTCCGTGGTGCAGTGGGATAAGGACGACTGCGCGGCCGTCGGGCTGGTGAAATTCGACCTGCTGGGCCTGGGCATGCTCGAAGCCCTGCACCACGCCATCGACCAGGTGGCCACCCACCGCGGCCGCCACATCGAACTGTGGCGGCTAGCCCCGACCGAGGAGGCGGTCTACGAGATGCTCAGCCGCGCCGACGCGGTGGGGGTGTTCCAGGTGGAGTCCCGCGCTCAGATGAACACCCTGCCCCGTCTGCGCCCCCGGCGCTTCTATGACCTGGTGGTGCAGGTCGCGCTGATCCGCCCCGGCCCCATTCAGGGCGGTTCGGTCCACCCGTTCATCCGGCGGCGCAACGGCCTGGAGCCGGTGACCTTCGACCACCCGTGCCTGGAACCCGCGCTCGGAAAGACCCTCGGCATTCCACTGTTCCAGGAGCAGCTGATGCAGGTCGTGGTGGATGCCGCCGGGTTCACCGCCGCGGAGGCCGATACGCTGCGCCGCGCGATGGGGTCCAAGCGTTCCCCGGAGCGGATGGCGCGGCTGAAGGAGCGCTTCTACGAGGGCCTGGAGCGCACCAACGGCATCACCGGGGAGGTCGCGGACCGGTTGTGGGAGAAGATCACGGCGTTTGCGGCCTATGGCTTCCCGGAGTCCCACTCCCAGTCCTTCGCCGCGCTCGTCTACTACTCCGCGTGGTTTAAGTACCACTATCCGGCGGAGTTCTGCGTGGCCCTGCTGCGCGCCCAGCCGATGGGTTTCTACTCGCCGCAGTCGCTGATTGCGGACGCTCGCCGCCACGGGGTGCGCATCCTCCCGGTGTGCGTCAACGCTTCCGGGGTGCAGGCGGATACGGATCTGTCGGCCGGTGCTGCTGCGTCTTCTTCCTCTTCCTTTGACGACGTCAACCGCGCCCGCGGGGTGCACGGGCTGGGGCGGGGCACCGCGGAGCCCATCGGTGCGATCCGGCTGGGGCTGGCATCCATCGCGGGGATCAGCGAGGAAGCGGCCGAGAGGATCGTCGCCACGCGGGAGGAAAAGGGGGAGTACCGGCAGGTCAGTGACCTTTCTCGGGAAGCCGGGCTCAGCGTGGCGCAGGTGGCGGCCCTGGCACGGGCCGGGGCCCTGGAGAGCCTCGGGCTGGATCGGCGGCAGGCAGTATGGGCCGCGGGGCAGGCGGCCACGGAGCGGGAGGGCATGCTGCCGGGGACGTCCGCACCCTCGGTGCCCGCGCTGCCCGGCATGAGCGCCTTCGAGCTAGCAGCCGCGGACCTCGCGGCCACGTCGGTGACCCCGGACGGCCACCCCGTGGAGCTGCTGCGGGGCCAGCTTTCCCAGTGGCACGAGCTGCCGGTGCGCGCCGGGGTGCGGCGTGGGCAACGCCGGGGTGGGGCAGCAGTGGTGCCCGCCGTGGATCTGCTGCACGTGCCGGACGGGACACGGATCCGGGTGGCCGGGGTGATCACGCACCGGCAGCGCCCGGCGACCGCGGGCGGGGTCGTCTTCCTTGGGGTGGAGGACGAGACCGGCATCGCGAACGTGATGCTCACCAAGGGGCTGTGGACAAAGCAACGGCAGGTGGCGATGACAGCGCGCATCGTGGTGGTCCGCGGGATCGTGCATAACGCGGAGGGTGCAGCCAGTATTACCGCCGATCTGCTGGAGGCCGTGGAACCAGAGCTGAGCGGCACGACGGCGCTGGGTAGTCCGTCGCGGGACTTTCGCTGAGCTGTGCCGCACTCGCCCCTTGGGTCACCCCGGGGGGTTGTGGCGAGGGTGAGAGCACCCTCACGGTCGGGGGAACGCGCAGGGGTTGATCAAAACGTGGGGAATAACACTTATGTGATTTACCGATTGACAATCACCGCGCGCACCCTTCAATATCGAATGAATGACCACCCCTGACCCTCCCGGGCGACCCACGAGCCAGCGGCGCTATATGCTGCGGCGAATCATCGCCCTCACGCTGGCAGCCGTGGCCATCCTTCTCGCGGCCGGGGCCGGGGTGTGGCTGCAGAAAAATACCGGTTGGAGCGTCGACCACCTCACCCGAAAAAGCCGACACAGCCTGGTCAGCGAGCGCACCGAGCACGAATCCGCCGTGGCCATCCCGGAGCGCCCGGGCCGAGCGACGGGAACCAGTAACGACCGCACCCCAGGGGCTGGTGACGCCAAGGAAAATCAGCTCGGCGCGGGCGACCCCAGCGCTCGCGATAACCGCGGTGGAGGACCCGGCCAGGATGCTTCCGCCGATCCTGCCACCAGCACCAGCCCCGCACCCGTGCTGCGCAATACCCAGCATTCCGCCCCGCTGCGGGGTGCCCCACGTCCCGGGCACAACGGCCGAGTTCAGCTGAAATCGGGCGGGCTTAACCGGCAGGCAGTGCTGCACGTGCCCGGCGACGCCCTGCCCCGCCAGTCGCAGGCAACCCGGCCCAAGCCGCTGATTCTCGCGTTCCACGGCTATGGGCAGTCCGGCGCGTCCATGGCCCGCTTCGGCGACCTCGCCAGGGAGGGCGCCATCGTCGCCTACCCCGACGGTGTCGACAAAGCCTGGTCGGGGGCGCCTTATGCCACGGCGACCGGGAAGCAAGACTTGGCCCTGGTCCGGGATCTCATCAACCGCATTGCCGCCACCTACCAGGTCGACGACCGGCGCATCTACGCCGCGGGAATGAGCAACGGCGGCGGCTTCGTCGCCAAGCTCGCCTGCGAGATGCCCCAGGAATTCGCTGCCTTCGCCTCGGTGGCAGGGGCCTATTACAAGGGCACCTGGCAGGGCTGCGCAACACGAGCACAGCGTGGCAAGGAACACCCACAGTTCCGCGGCAGCAGGGCGGCGTCCTTCTTGGAGATCCACGGGGAGAGCGACGACCGCATCCATTACGAGGGAGGCTCCCGCTACGGCACCCCTTATCTCGGGGCGATGAGCTTCACCTCCGCCTACGCCCACCGCGCCTCCTGCTTCGGGGCGCCCGCGGTCCGCAACGTCACCCCCGTCGTCCGTCGCTACCAGTGGCGCGACTGCGCGGCGGACAAGGACGTCATGCACATTGCGGTGAAGGGGATGGGGCACACCTGGCCCGGCGAGGGCGAAGCCGCCCGCCCCGGCGAGTCCGGGATCGCCGGCGGGCGTAACGACGGTGGCCAGCAGAAGGCGAACCCCACCCGCGCGGTCAATGCCGGGGCGGAGATCTTGAGCTTCTTCACCCGGCACCGGAAATAGGGCTGTCCAGGGCTGCTGCTAGGGTTAGACCCGACCAACGCGGGAGTCCGGGAGAAAGTCCGGGCTGAGAGGGCACCAGCACCGTGGTGCCGACCGTTACACCTGATCCGGATCATGCCGGCGATAGGGAGGATAACCGTGAGCATCACGCCCGAAAACCCACCACAGAACAGCGCCACCAGCGGCTTCTCAGCCGAGCAGCACGCGACCCAGCACAGCAAGTCCTGGCGCGTGGTGGATATCATCGTCGCCGCCGTGCTGGGTGTGGCCTGCGGCCTGATCTTCTGGGTCTGGAACGGCCTCGGGGGCGCGGCTTATGGCGTGTTCGACGCCGCCACCCCAGGCCTCGGCGGGCTGGCAGTCGGCATTTGGTTGCTCGGCGGCGTGCTGGGCGGACTGATCATCCGCAAGCCAGGTGCGGCCCTCTTCGTCGAGGTACTCGCCGCCGTCGTCTCCGCGCTGCTGGGTAATCACTGGGGCATCGAGACCGTGTACTCCGGCCTGGCCCAGGGGCTGGGTGCGGAGCTGGTCTTCGCGATCTTCGCCTACCGTCGCGCCGGGCTGGGAGTGGCCATGGCTGCCGGCGCCGTGGCTGCCCTCTTCGAGTTCATCCTGGAGCTGGCGACCAGCGGAAACTACGCGAAGTCCCTGGCCTTCAACGCCACCTACCTGTCCACCATGATTCTCTCCGGCATCCTGCTGGCGGGTCTGGTGGGCTGGCTGCTTGTCCGCGGTTTGGCTGCCACCGGGGCGCTCGACCGTTTCCCGGCGGGCAGGCAACGCCAACAACTGGTCTAGGCAGGTAAAAGGGGAGAAAGGCCATGACAAGCCACGGGCGGCCGCCGGGCGGGGCGGTCGTGGAGATCACGGAATTCGGCTGGCGCCACGCCGGCCGGAAGAACCCAGCCATCGCGAACATCACCGCTCGCATTGAACCCGGGGAACGCGTCCTACTACTCGGCGCATCGGGCGCGGGTAAATCCACCTTGCTCGCGGGCATCGCCGGGGTATTGGGGGACGCCGAGGACGGCGAGCAGCGCGGCACCATCCGGGTGGATGGCAAGGACCCGGCCCAGGCCCGCGGCCTGGTGGGCATGGTGCTGCAGGACCCGGACTCGCAGGTCATCGCCGCCCGAGTGGGCGACGATGCCGTCTTCGGGTGCGAGAACCTCGGCATCCCCCGGGAGGAGATGTGGCAGCGTGCCACGGATTCCCTGAGCACCGTCGGGCTGGGGGAGCTCGACCTCGACCGCTCCACCCACCGGCTGTCTGGCGGGCAGAAACAACGGCTCGCACTGGCCGGGGTGCTGGCCATGCGACCCAGGGTGATCGTGCTGGACGAGCCCACCGCCAACCTCGACCCGGAAGGCGTGGCCGAGGTGCGCGATGCCGTCATCCGGGCCTGCGAGGAAACCGGCGCCACGCTGATCGTGGTCGAACACCGGGCGGCCACCTGGGCCGGGCACGTCAATCGCATCCTCGTGCTTGGGGAAAACAACCCCAGCGGCGTGGGAGAGCAGGTCAGCGCCGGGCGGCAAGCCGGGGGAGTGCTCGCCAATGGCCCAGCCGGGGAGATCTTGGACACCCACGCTGACCGGCTCGCCGAGGCCGGTATCTGGGTGCCGGGCGTCTCACCCGCGCTGCGCCGCATGGGCACCCCGCCGCCCGAGCTGGGCGCGATGAAGGCTGCGCCTGGATCGACTGGCCAGCAGAGCCACGCTGATAATCGAGGCGATGTTGATCACCCGGTCGACGCTGGTGCCGTGCACGTAGGCGGGAACGCACATACGAGCGGGAAGCCACTGCTTCGCACCAAGGACCTAGCCATCGGCTGGGGCTACCACGCCATCCGCGCCGGCATCACTGCTTCCCTGGAGCCGGGATCGACCTGCCTGACCGGCGGTAACGGCACCGGAAAATCCACCCTGGCTCTCACCCTCGCTGGCCTCGTGCCCGCGGCAAGCGGGGAGCTGGACGCCAGCGGGCTCCAGCCCGCCAAGCCCAGGCGTCGGGACACCCCGGATCCCCGCAGCTGGCGCTCGAAGGACCTGGTCCGCCGCATCGGATACGTCTTCCAAAGCCCGGAGCACCAGCTCGCCGCCCGCACCGTCCGCGACGAGCTGCTGCTCGGCCCCAAGGCCGCCGGGATGGACGCCACCGCAGCTGAGCGCCGCGCCGATGAGTTGCTGGGCACCCTCGGGTTGACCCACCTCGCGGCGGCCAATCCCTTCACCCTCTCGGGAGGGGAGAAACGCCGGCTCTCCGTGGCCGCGGTGCTGGCCACCGAGCCGCGCCTGCTGATTCTGGACGAACCGACCTTCGGCCAGGACCTCAACACGTTCACCGCCCTGGCCGGGTTGCTGCAGCAGCTGGCGGATAGCGGCATGGGGCTGCTGTCCATCACCCACGACGCGAACTACTTCGCTGCCCTGGGCCAGCACCACTGGCACCTGCCCCAGGGCCCCGGCCTGGAGGTGCGGGCATGATCCTGGAACGCATCGACCCATCCACCCGGCTGCTCGCACTCGCGCTGCTGACCACCCCGCTGCTGATCAGCATCGATATCGTGAGCGCCAGCGTGTCCTTCGCGCTGACGCTGCTGGTCGTCGCGCCCCTGTGCGGGGTCGGTCCTGCCCGGCTGTTCCGCCGGGCCTGGCCCCTGCTGCTCCTAGCCCCGCTGACGGGTGTGAGCATGCTCTTCTACGGCCGTGCCAGCGGGCAGAGCTATGTCGAATGGGGCTTCATCCACATCACCGAAAACTCGGTGCAGCTGGCGATCGCGGTGATGATCCGCGTGCTGGCGGTCGGCGTGCCCGCCGTGGTGCTCACTGCAGACATGGACCCCACCCGTCTGGGTGACGGCCTGGCACAGCTGTGGAAACTGCCCACCCGCTTCGTCATCGGCGCGGTGGCAGGCGTGCGCTTGGTCAGCCTGTTCCGGGAGGACTGGACGGCCGTGGAACGTGCCCGCCGCGCCCGCGGCCTAGGGGACGAAGGCAAGCTGAAGCGTGCGCTGCAGCAGTCCTTCAGCCTGCTAGTGCTGGCGCTGCGCCGCGGCTCCAAGCTGGCCACCGCGATGGAGGCCCGTGGTTTCGGTGCCACCCATAACGCCGAGGGCCAGCCCATCGAGCGCACCTGGGCCCGGCAGGCCCGCTTCGGCCGCTGGGACTGGGCCGTGGTTGTGGGCTCGTTGGCCCTGAGCCTGCTCTCCCTGGGGGTCGCGGTGTGGACCGGCCACTTCGTTCTGCTGGGAGTGCAGAATGGCTAGCACGCTGGGCGACAGTCATCCTGAGCGCAGCCGCGGGGCTGCTGCTCACCGTGCTGCGGTGGCGCCTCCAGCGATATCCCCGGCGGAGGCTATCGGGGAGCTCACCTCCTGGGTTTCCGGCCAGCGAGGCCACCAAACTGCACAGATGGAGCCAGCCTCTACACCCCGCAGTTACGCAGGCCGCGAACCCCGGTGGGTGATTCTCATTGACGGCCGCAGCGGCTCCGGCAAGACCCGCTTTGCAGAACACCTCATGGCCGCAATCAGCGCGCCCAGCCAACAGGCCGGAGCATCCCGGAGCACGCCCCCGGCCCCCTACACCACGCCCAAGCTGGTGCACCTGGAGGATTTCTACCCCGGCTGGGGTGGGCTCTTCGCAGCGGCGCGCATACTCGCAGCCGAGGTGCTGCAGCCCAATTGTCCGGGCTTTCGCCGCTGGGACTGGGATAAGAACACCCCCGGGCCGTGGCAGCCCCTGGACCCCGGACGCCCGCTAGTCATCGAGGGCGTCGGTGCCCTAAGCCCTGAAGCCCTGGCCGTGCTCCGCCGCCGCGGCATCCCACACCGGACCCTGGTGCTGGATGCCCCCACCCAGTTCCGCAAGCACCGTGCGCTGCACCGCGACCCCTACTACGCCCCCTGGTGGAATATGTGGGCGGCACAGGAGCGCGCCCACATCGCCCGGCGCCCCGCCCCGGACCTCGTCGTCGCCAACGGCCCAGCCCGGTCGAAGGGCTAGACCACCGACCCCGACCGAAGCGGCGCCTCACTTGCCAGCTACTGCAGCTACTGCGGAGTGGAGGTGCGGTACAGCCCGCCCCGCGCCACGTCCAGGCGCATCCCGGACTCCCGCAGGCGCTGGACGTACACCATGCCCAGACCCGTTGCTGGGGTCAGCACGCCGCCCTCAGCGCCCGGCAGCTCTGCCTCATCCTTGAGCAGCGTGAGCGCCGCAGTGCCCAGCATCCGGGAGGTCGAGCGGTAGCCCGGATCCCCTTGGGAGTACAGGGTGGCGATGTAATCCGGCTCCACGTTCGGCGCCGGGTTCGGCTTCACGAAACCGTGGAATACGCAACGGAAATAGCCGTTCTCCTGCGCCTTGCTCGTCGGACCTTCACCCGGCTCAGGTGCCCACTGGGAGATGAAGTCCCGCAGCTTCGGCGCCTTCATCGCGGTCAGCATCGTCCGCTGCACCCCGCCCAATGCATAGGCCTGCGCGCGGCCCTTCAGACCCGGCCCGGTGGTCTGGAACTCGCGGTAGCGCAGGGACTTGCCGTACTTGAACCCGCTCAGCGCGTTGGAGCGGCGCACCACGCGGGTGTTCACCGAGGCCATGAGGAAAGGACCGGCCCAGCCCTCCGGAGCGCCGACGGTTTCGGTCTGCAGCACGCCATAGTCCGGCTGCTCGCCCAGCTCCGGCTCCGCCTCACGCGCCGGGCTCAGGGAGTACGGGTCGGCCAGCAAACGCCCCTGCTCCGGGTCGCGCTGTGCGGCCTGGAACTGCTCGCGTGCGGATTCCACGGTGCCGCCGGACATCGCCCCGCGCATGCTGACCAGGTTCGTCACCTCGGCCAGCTTCTTGCCATCCTTGGCCGCGGCCTCGTTGATCAACAGCATGCCGATATCGGAGGGCACGGAGTCGAAGCCACAGGCGTGGATGATGCGCGCCCCGTGAGCCTTCGCCACGTCGTCGTACTTGTCGATCATCTTCCGCATGAACAGCACCTCGCCGGTGGAGTCCACGTAGTGCGTGCCGGCCTCCGCACAGGCGCGCACGAGGTCCTCGCCATAACGCACGAACGGGCCCACCGTGGAGATCACCACGCGGGTGTTCTTCGCCAGCTCGGTCATGGCGTCCTCGTCGAAGGCATCTGCCTCCACGATTCGCCAGTCCATCACGCCCTGGTGGACGGTCAGCAGCTGCTGCTTGAGGAAGACCAGCTTCTCGCGGTTGCGGCCTGCCAGCGCGATGGTGACGTTTTTCGGGGCGTGCTCCGCCAGCCAGCCCGCGAGGATCTTGCCGATGAATCCGGTCGCGCCGAACAGGGTGATGTCCACCGGGCGCTGCGTGCCGCCGGTCGGGGTCTTTTTGCCTTGCGGTGTTGCGTCCTTCGGTGCATCAGCCATGTCTGATCGACCTCTTTCATCGTCTGATGGGCGTCGTGCCCGATCGTCGGGGTTCTTCCCCTCCATTCTTACCGTGTTCCGGTGCCGTCGGCCCCCGCGGGCGCGGTTAAGGTGAGTGGCGTGTCTTCGCAGCCCTCCACTCCCGCTTCCGCCGCAGGTCGCTCTTCTTCTTTAACGACGCCACCCCGGCCGGCCGCCGAACCGCCCTTCCATATCCTGTTCGATCAGCCGCAGATCCCGCCGAATACGGGCAATGCGATCCGCATGTGTGCGGGCACCGGGGCGGCATTGCACCTGGCGGGCCCGCTGGGCTTCAACTTCGAAGAGAAGCACGTACGCCGCGCCGGGCTGGACTACCACGACCTGGCGGATGTGCATCTCCACGAGGATTTCGAGGCCGCGGCCGTGCACCTGACCGGGCTGAGCCGGCAGCAGGCGGCAGGCGGCGCGCAGCCACGGACCCGGATCTTCGCCTTCACGACGCACGCGGAAACCTGGTTTACGGACGTGGAGTTCTGCCGCGGTGACGTCCTCCTCTTCGGTCCTGAACCCACCGGCCTGGACGAGGAGACCCTGGCGGACCCCCGGATCACCGCGCAGCTGCGGATCCCGATGCTGCCGGCCCGTCGCAGCATGAACCTTTCGAACGCGGCGGCGGTGGCGGCCTACGAGGCGTGGCGGCAGCTGGGCTTCCTAGGCGGGCAGTGACCCGCGTTCCGGCCGCTCGCCCTGAAGTGGGGGAATCGGGGCGCACGCCGGTTGGGTAGCGGTGGCGCTGTGGAATAATGGCGGGCATGGCTGCGATTACCCTGGATGGAAAGAAGTACCGCGACGAGATCTTCGCGGACCTGAAGCAACGAGTCGACGCTCTGCGGGTCAAGGGGATCACCCCGGGCCTGGCAACGGTCCTGGTCGGGGACGACCCGGCGAGCCACTCCTACGTGCGGATGAAGCACAAGGACTGCGAGCAGATCGGCGTGAAGTCCATCCGCAAGGACCTGCCTGCGGACGTGACCCAGGAGGAGCTCAACGCCGTTATCGACGAGCTCAACGCGGACCCGGAGTGCACCGGCTACATCGTGCAGCTGCCGCTTCCGAAGCACCTCGATGAAAACGCGGTGCTGGAGCGCATCGACCCAGCCAAGGACGCCGATGGCCTGCACCCGGTGAACCTCGGCAAGCTGGTACTCAATGAGCCCGCCCCGCTGCCGTGCACCCCGAACGGTGCGATCAGCCTGCTGCGCCGTTACGACGTCGAGCTGGACGGCGCGAAGGTCGTCGTCATCGGCCGTGGCGTGACCGTTGGCCGCCCGATCGGCCTGATGCTGACTCGCCGCAGCGAGAACGCCACCGTCACCCTGTGCCACACCGGCACGAAGGATCTGAAGGCGGAGACCACCAACGCGGACATCATCGTCGCTGCTGCGGGTAAGCCGCACATGCTGACCAAGGACATGGTCAAGCCGGGTGCAGCGATCCTGGACGTCGGTGTCTCCCGCCTGGACGGCAAGCTCGCGGGCGACGTGCACCCGGATGTGTGGGAGGTTGCGGGCGCGATCTCGCCGAACCCGGGTGGTGTGGGCCCGCTGACCCGTGCGTTCCTGGTCCACAATGTTGTGGAGCGCGCCGAGCTACTCGCGGAGCAGGGCGAAAACTAGGGGATTAGAACGCTAGAGGAGCTGGGCACGATGCCGGACACCCCGAAGGAGCGGGCAGAGGCCGCGCAGATCGGCACCTATCGCCGTAAGCTGCTGGCCAACCCGCACGACCGGGACGTGCCCGCCTCGCCGTTGCCGGTGATCGCCCAGCGGGCGCTCATCGGGGTATTTTTGCTGCTATTGGCGGTGGGGGTGTTCTTCATCGCGGCGGATCGTTGGCGCCGCGGCACCACGGCGATGGGGGCCAGCCTGGTGTTCTTGGCCACGATCCGGTGGGTCGTGGACTCCGACGTGTTGGGGATTTTCGCGGTCCGTAGCCGAAAATTCGATTGCCTTTTCGCCGGCGGCGTGGGGCTGGTGATGATGTACCTGGCGATCAGCGTGGACACGCTGGTTAGCTAGGAATACCCAGGCGGGGTCCGCGCGGCGCTGGGGAGGGTAGGGGCTGTTCAGCGGCCGCCCTTTAGTGATGGTGTTGCTGGAGGATATCCGAGCGCTGCTCCGGATCCTCGGCCAGTTTCTCGGCTGTCACGAGGAACTTCTCCAACACATTGCCCATCTGGCGTGCCTCGATGAGGAAGCCATCATGCCCCGTGGGGGAGGTGATCTGGGACAGCCCCAGGAAGGTCCCCAGGTTGCGGGAGAGGTGCTCCTGCTGGTGATAGGGATAAAGGATATCCGTGTCGATGCCGCAAACCATCGTGGGCACCGTGGAATTACCCAGGGCGGCGTTCATGCCACCACGGCCACGGCCTAGGTCGTGCCGGTTCAAGGCGTCGGTCAGAGTGACGTAGGAGCCGGCGTCGAAGCGGTTGCGCAGCTTCATCGCCTGCCGGTCCAGGTAGCCCTCGACGGAGAAACGCTGATTGGGGGAGCGGAACCTGCCCAGTGGGTTCTCCCCCTGCTGTGGCTCGGCACCGAAGCGCTCATCGACCTCCAGCTCACCGCGGTAGGTCAGGTGCGCGATGCGGCGGGCCTCGCCCAGGCCCCAGACCGGGCCCATGCCGGCTTCGTAGTAGTCCCCGCCGTGCCACAGCGGGTCGGCCTCGATCACGCGGATCTGGGCGGACTGGATACCGATTTGCCAGGCGGAGGCGCGGGCGGAGACGGCGATGGGGAGGATGGCGTCCATCATCTCCGGGTAGAGCAGCGACCACTCGAGGGTGCGTGCCCCGCCCATGGAGGCGCCAACGATCACGTGGACCCGCGGGATCTCCAGCACATCCAGCAGCTGTTTTTCGGCCTGCACGAGGTCGCGGATGGACAGCCCTGGGAAACGGGACCCCCAGAAGCCACCCTCTGGGTGCAGCGAGCTGGGCCCCGTGGAGCCTGCGCA
>DYZK01000117.1 GCA_020741275.1 Corynebacterium urealyticum | reverse complement strand
TCGAGCAGCCCGTCCAGGGAGTCCATCCACTCCTGGGTTTCCTCCGGGTCGCTGTCGACGAGGTAGGACGCCACCCCGTCGCGGATGTTGCCGAAGTGGGTGTCCTTCCCGGCGCTGGGTGTGCGACGGTCCTCGGAGTCTGATTGTGGCTTGTTGGCCATGGCGTGCCTCCTCGCTTAAGGGGTTGTTCTTCCTCCCCAGCCTACGTATTCGGGGTCGGCGGTGGGAGGGCGCGATGTGCGGCCTGGCACGGTACTGGCACGGCGCTGGCGGAGAGTGGGCGCGGAGTGCCGCAGGCAACGTGGCGGAGCTTTATCCGCGGGGGGAGGGTGGGCGGGGAGAATCGTGAAAAATGTGTCCCAGCTTAAGGTCTGCTGTGTTAGCTTGGGTCACATTAGATGATCAGCAAGGAGCTGGTCTTGAGCTACACCAGAAAGGTTCTTCACAACAGTGGGTAACACTCCCAGCGCCCCGGTCCGCGACGAGAAAGGCTCGAAGGGACTGAATTGCGCAGAGCTGCTGGAGGTCTCCAGCGGCGTGATCATTCAGGAGCTCGGCTGGGACGAGGACTGCGATTCCTCGATCAGCGAGGCCCTCGAGGATGCAATCGGTGAGGAATTGCTGGGCCCGGATACCGACGAGCTCGTAGACGTGGTGCTGTTGTGGTGGCGCGAGGAGGACGGCGACCTGGTCGACGGGCTGATGGACGCCAACCGTTCCTTGAGCGAGGACGGTCGCGTGTGGGTGTTGACCCCGGCACCAGGCCTGAAGAACTCTATTCAGCCGGGTGAGATCGCGGAGTCCGCGCAGCTGGGTGGCATGGTGCAGACCGGCTCGGAGCGTCTGGGGGACTGGCAGGCTGCGTGCCTGGTCGCGCGCGGTGCGAAGCGTTAGCCCGGGGCCTATTTGCCCCGTCGGGTTGGCTGGGCTAATCTCTCTAGCTGTTGCGCGCTCTTAGCTCAGCTGGAAGAGCAACTGGTTTACACCCAGTAGGTCGGCGGTTCGAACCCGTCAGAGCGCACCAGAAAATCCCCGCTGACCAGTAGGTTAGCGGGGGTTATGTTTATTTGACGCGGTTTTGACGTTGTTGCGCGGGTTTTTGCTTGGGTAACCGTGGCGGGGTGGGACGTCTGCGTTTCTTGAGCGCCGGGGAGGGCGGGCTAGAGTTGATGCTCGTAACGCGAGTATTTGATAGCCGGTCCCTGACAGCAGCCAGGCCCAACGGGAGGAATACACGATGGCGGTCGATCCACAGCGCGGCCAGGAGCCGAAGCGCGGCTTTCGAGCTTTTTTGACGCCAGGCTGGATCCTCGCGGCTGTTTTCGTGCTGTTGTTCACCTACTTCGCCTTCAACACCCTGGCGCCCTGGCAGCTGGGTAAAAACACGAAGCGCACGGAGTTTAACGATCGCCTCAAGGCCGCGATGGAACAGGCCCCCGTGCCGGTCTCGGAGGTGCTGCCCAAGGATCCTGAGAAGCCGGTCGAGGAGGCCCAGGAGTGGCGTCACGTCACTTTGCAGGGAAAGCTGCTGCCGCAGCAGGAGGTCCTGCTGCGCAACCGCCCCGTGGAGTCCGCGCCCGCCTACCAGGTCATCACGCCATTCGAGGCCACGGACGGCACCACGGTGTTGGTCAACCGCGGCTGGGTGCCCGCGGAAGGCGGGGAGAATCGCCCGGAGTTGATCGCGAAGGCCCCGGACGGGGAGATGGAGCTCTCCGGTTACGTCCGGCTGGGGGAGGGGAAGAACGACCGTGGGGTGATCGACGCGGAAGGCCGTAAACAGACCACCAGCGTGAGCGCCGAGCAGATCGGCGCGGCAACGGGCCTGACGTTGGCGCATGATTATGTGCAGCTCGACGAGCAGTCCACCGAGGCCATCGCAGATCGCGCCGGGGATGAAGGGGTCGCGCCGCATCCGATTCCGCTGCCCAAGATCGAGTCCGGGCCGTACCTTTCCTATGGCATCCAGTGGATCGCCTTCGGCATTATCGCCCCGATCCTGCTGGGGTGGTTCATCTGGTCGGAGATCAAGGAGCGCCGCCGCGAGCAGCTGGAAAATGAGCAGCTGGCCACCGCAGGCGCTGCGACGGATGCAAAACCGAACTCTGGGGCTGCAGCGGCAACCGGTGATCGGAGCACCGGGGTTGAGCAAGATATGGACGCCAACGCGGTAGCGGGGGATGTCCACACCGAAGCGTCGCGAGACACTCAGCGCCAGGAGGCGCAGCGCCAGGAGGACGCGATGGCCGTCCGTTACGGCAAGGCGGCCAAACGCCGCGGCTTCGGCTGGAGCCAGCCGGGAGACGGCGAGCGTTTCTAACAACACAGCGCCGCGGCTTCGGCTGGAACCTGCCGGGAGACGGCGAGCGTTTCTAGCTCACCGCGTGGTTCGCGACGTCCTGAAGAACCGCTAGTTCTCCTGCTCGTCGAGGATGGACTCGATGAACTCGATGATGCCCGGCACGGCGGCCTCGATTTCCTCGGCGGCGCTCGCGAAGTCTGCTTCGGTGCCGTAGTACGGGTCCGCGACCTCGGGGTGCGGGCGATCCACGGTCACGCTCGCGGGGTCAAAGGCTCGGTAGAGGTGGATCTTCTGCGGGTCCACACCCTGGCGCTTCAGCCCCGTGACGTGCCCCTTATCCATCGCGAGGAAGATGTCTGCGGCCTCGTGCTCAGGACCGAAGGTCGCAGCGATGTGCTCGGAGCCGTCGTAGCCCTGATCGGCCAGCTGCTTCACCGCCCGCGGGTCCGCGCCATCCCCGACGTGCCAATCACCCAGGCCGCAGGAGTTAACGGTGATGTTCTGCAGGCGGGGGTCGTCGCTCTTCGCGAGCGCGTCTGCCAGCATGATTTCTCCCATCGGGGAGCGGCAGATATTGCCGGTGCACACGACGGTAATCAGGGACAACGGGTGGGGCGCGTCAGGGTCAGGCATAGCTTCCTTTGGTGCTTGGCGGTTCGTGGTGCTGCATGCTCATGGCGGCGCATTCTCGCCGCGAGTGTTATGAGCTTCAGTGCTGCTCAACGATGCTTTTGAGCTCTTCCGTGGTGTTGGCGATCAGGGGGACCTGGGCCAACTCTTGCTCATTACCATAACCCCAGTTCACCAGCACGCAATCTATTCCCTGGCTCTTGGCTCCCTGTGCGTCGTGTTTGCGGTCGCCGATCATCAGGAACTGGGAAGGCTGCGTTTCATGCTCGGCGTTGATGAGACCCATGACGTAGGCGACGACGTCCTCCTTGTGCTGTCGCGGTCCGCCGTTGTCTTCTGCGGTGCCGAGGTAGTCGAAGTACTCCAGCAGCCCGAAGTGTGTCAGGGCGCGCAGTGCCCCGGTGTAGGACTTGGACGTCGCTGTGGCCAGGATGTGGCCCTCCTCCCGCCAGGTGGTCAGCAGTTCCGTGATGCCGGGGAAGAGGGCTGAATCCAACCAGCCGCCGCTGGACTGGTGCTCGCTGTAATCGGCCATGACCGTTTTGACGTGCTCGGCAGGCACGCCCGCAGCGGCAATGGAGTCCCGCATCGGGGGGCCGGGCAGCCCGCGAAGGAAATCCTCGTCCGGGATGGCGTAGCCGTGGGTACTCAGCGCGTGGATGAAGGAGGCACGGATGCCGGGGTAGGAGTCGATCAGGGTGCCGTCGACGTCGATAAGCAGGATCTTTCGCATGCTCTCCACTGTGCCATCGCAGTGTGGTGACCGTGTCATCGCAGCGCCATCACTTGTGGCATCGCAGTGTTCCTGCTGTGGGGGCACGGCGGGGTGCGGACGGGATACAGTGGAGGGCATTCCGGGCCGACCGGCCCCTGCATTTCAAGCCACCAAGGAGCGTGATCCCGCGTGACAACCACCGCGAGTAACCCCCAGACCACCTCGGATGCGTTGAAGCTGACGGTCGGGCAGGTTGTCGCCTGCCTGGAGGATGCCTACCCGCCGAAGCTGGCGGAATCCTGGGACGCGGTCGGCCTGATTTGCGGGGACCGCGCCGAGCCCGTGGCCAAGGTGGCCTTCGCGCTCGACTGCACCGACGAGGTCGTGGATGCCGCGATCGACTCGGGTGCGGACATGCTGGTGGTCCACCACCCGCTGCTGCTGCGCGGGGTTACCGGGGTTGCGGCGGATCACCCGAAGGGGCGGATCGTGCACAAGCTGATCCGCAATCGGGTCGCGCTCTTCGCCGCGCATACGAACGCTGATTGCGCCCGCCCGGGGGTCAACGACGTCCTCGCGGAGCTGCTCGGGGTGCGCGCGGGTCGCCCGTTGCGTCCGATCTCGAACCCGATCGACAAGTGGGGTTTCACGGTCCCGGTCGATTCCGCGGAGGCGGTGAAGAAGGCAATTTTCGACGCCGGCGCGGGCGTCGACGGGGACTATACGGAGGCCTCCTTCGAGTTCCGCGTGACCGGGCAGTTCCGCCCAGGCGATGCGGCCAACCCACACATCGGGTCCAGTGGTGAGCTGGAGCGGGTGGACGAGCTGCGCGTCGAATTTATCGCGCCGGGCCACCTGCGGGAGAAGGTGCGGGCGGCTCTGCTGCGCGCCCACCCCTACGAGGAGGTTGCTTATGACGTGGTGGAGAGTCACGGCGGGGACCTGGGGGAGCAATGCCTGGGTATTGGCCGGGTCGGCGAGCTCGACGAACCGATGACGCTGCGCCAGTTCACCCAGCGGGTGGCCGACCGGCTGCCGTCGACGGTGTGGGGAGTCCGCGCGGCCGGCGACCCGGAGAAGGTGATCCGCACGGTCGCGGTGGCCAGCGGGGCGGGCGATAGCTTCTTGGGCACCATCGCGCGCATGGACGTGGACTGCTTCGTCACCTCCGATCTGCGCCACCACCCGGTGGACGAGCACCTGCGCGCCGGCGGCTGCCCGGTGATCGATACCGCACACTGGGCCAGCGAGTACCCGTGGTGCGCGGCGGCGGCCGCGCTGGTGGTCCAGAAGCTGGGCGTGGATACCGAGGTGCTGGAGCAGCGCACGGACCCGTGGACGCTGCACGAGGCCAGCACGGGCGGCTTCGAGCAACGCCGTTAGTCGACTTTCGCGCCCCGCGTGCAAGGGGTGCGGCGGTGAGTAGCGGCTCAAGGTTTTTGGTGGAGTAGGGAAGGCAAGGCAGCGGAAGATATGGGAGGCAACATGCGCTTGAGCGTGGAATGCGATGGCGGTTCGCGCGGCAATCCGGGGCCGGCGGGCACCGGTTCGTCGGTGAAGGACGCCGCGGGGGTGGAGGTCGGCTGTGTGTGGCAGTTCATCAAGCACGCCACCAATAACGTCGCCGAATACCAGGGGCTGATCAATGGCCTCAACTTGGCGGTGGAGATCGCGGAGCAGCAGGGCGTGAAGCCGGAAAGCCTAAGCGTGGATGTGCGCATGGACTCCAAGCTCGTTGTGGAGCAGATGTCCGGTCGGTGGAAGATCAAGCACCCGGACATGAAGCCATTGGCCCAGGAGGTGAAGCGCATCGAAGGCAAGCTGGCGCAGGTGAGCTACACCTGGGTGCCGCGTGCCCAGAATGCACGCGCCGATGAGCTGGCCAACCGTGCGATGGATGACCGCGAGGGCGGCCAGTGGATTGACGAGGAGCTGGCTGCGGCCAGGTCTGCTGCTGTCGCATCGCCGGCCGAGGACGCGGAGGGCGCGGACATGCTCTTCGACCTCGACCAGCCCTCGGAGGAGGCCACCGACACCACGCGGAATAACTCAGCGCAGCGCGCCGAGCAGCCTGTCGAGTACGAGGACGAGGACTCCCAGCCTGCTGGGGTCTCACCCACCGCGTGGATGGGCAAGACCGAGCCGACGACCCTGCTTCTGCTGCGCCACGGCCAGACCGAACTTAACCGCGACGGCAAGTACTCCGGCCGCGGTAACCCGGAGCTCACCGACCTGGGCAAGAAGCAGATCGCGCACGCCGCCCGCCACATCAGCGAGCGCGGCGACGTCGACGTCATCCTGAGCTCGCCGTTGGGCCGCTGCCAGGAGACCGCACAGGCCGCTGCTGAGGCGCTGGGTATGGGGAAGGACGCGATCACGACGGACGAGGCCATCATCGAGATGGACTTCGGCACGTGGGAGGGTCGCCGCTTCGTCGAAATCCAGGAGGACCACCCGGAGGCTCACCGGGAGTGCTTCAACTACGCCACAGCCGCGCCCCACGGCGGGGAGTCCCCCGAGCAGGTCTACCGGCGGGTGTCCGAGTTCGTGGATCGCGTGATCGCCGAGTATCCAGGAAAGACGGTGCTGGTGGTCACCCACATGATGCCCATCAAGTCGGTACTGCGCCGGGCGCTAGGCACCGGCGGGGAGATCTACCGGAGCCTGCACCTGGACGTGGCCAGCCTCTCGGTCGCGGACTTCTTGCCGAACGGGGCGGGCGTGGTCCGGTTGGTCAACGAATCTCATTACCTCGGCTAGCGGCCTGGGGGTTAGACTTAGTCCTTGTCGAGGCGGCCGGGTGGCTGCGGCGTGGTGGAACCACCGGCCGGTGTTATGCCGGCGGGCCAGGCCCCGTGTCGAGGAAAGTCCGGACTCCACAGAGCACAGTGGTTGCTAACGGCAACCCAGGGTGACCTGCGGGCAAGTGCAACAGAAAGTAGACCGCCCGCCCACCGTTTTTGCGGTGTATGGCGGGTGAGGGTGAAAGGGTGCGGTAAGAGCGCACCAGCGTGGCAGGCGACTGTCGCGGCTAGGTAAACCCCACTGGGAGCAAGGTCAAGGAGCCGCACGGCCCCGTCCGTCACAGGGCGGGGCGTGTGGCGTTGTCTGAGGGCTGCTCGCCCGATGAAGGACAGGTGGACTGCTTGAGGCGCCCAGCAATGGTGCGTCCAGATGGATGGTCACCTCGTGCCACCCCTCGTGGGTGGCATCAGACAGAATCCGGCTTAGAGGCCGCCTCGGCACTCACACTTTGGAACTACAGTGGTGGGAAGTATCAACCCGAAAGGATGGGTGGAACCCATGTCAGAAGAAAAGTGGTACTTCGACACCAAGACCGGTGAGGTCACCAAGGGCAAGGCCAGCGGCTGGGATACCCGCATGGGCCCCTATGACTCGGAGGAAGCA
>DYZK01000116.1 GCA_020741275.1 Corynebacterium urealyticum | reverse complement strand
CACGCCCGCGAGCACGCGCACGTGGTGGCCCTGCCGATGCGCACGCGTTTCCGCGGCATCGATACCCGCGAGGCGATGCTCGTGCCCACGCCCGGCGGGTGGGTAGAGTTCGCGCCCTTCCTGGAATACGGTCCCGCGGAGTCTTCCCGCTGGTTGCGCAGTGCGGTGGTTCATTCCCTTCTTCTTGACGACGACGCCACCGCCCGGCCGCAGGGTGCCTCGGCGGATCATGCCGCGTTGCAGGTCCCGGCGGGGGCTGCGGTGTCTGTGAACGCCACGATGCCGGCGGTGGATGCGCAGGCGAATCCGCAGCAGGTGGGGGAGTTGATGGGGCGTTACCCGGGGTGCACGACGGTGAAGGTGAAGGTCGCTGAGCCGGCCGTACTGCGGGAGCAGGGCTTTGAGGCTGCGATGGCCCAGGATGTAGCGCGCGTGCGAGCCGTGCGGGCCTGGTTCGCCGAGCACGGGGTCGCCCGGCCGCGGATCCGGGTGGATGCGAACGCGGGCTGGTCGGTGGATCAGGCGCTGGAGGTGATTTCGCAGCTGGCAGCAGAGGATGTGGCGGGCGAGTGCCTGGACTACGTGGAGCAGCCGTGCGCGACGGTCGCGGAGCTCGCGGAGCTGCGGCAGCGGCTGGCCGATGAGGGGGTCGCGCCGGGTGGTGCCCCGGTGCGGATCGCGGCCGACGAGCTGATCCGTAAGGCTTCGGACCCGTTGGCCGTGGTGGAGGCCGGGGCGTGTGATGTGGCGGTGGTGAAGGTCGCCCCGCTGGGTGGCATCGACCTGGTGGTGAAGGTGGCGCGCCAGGTGGCGGCCCACGGGGTGAGCCTGACGCTCAGCTCCGCGCTAGATACCGCGGTGGGCATTGGCGCGGGTCTGCAGGCCGCTGCCCTGGTAGCTGACGTGGGGAAGGGCGCCGGGGTGTTCGGCGAGGAGGGGCCGAATGCTTCGGGCTTGGCGACGGGCTCGCTATTCACCGCGGACGTGGCGGCCCGGGAGGTTGCCGACGGTGCGATGCTCACCGGCGCGGTCGAACCGGACCCCGAGGTGTTGGAGCGCTACGCGGTGGATGCGGAACGTCGGCTGTGGTGGCTGGAGCGGGCTGTTCGGGCAGCGGAGCACATCGAGGGCTAGCTTCACCGGAGCTCACTGCACCAGAGTTCACTGCACCCGAGCTAGCTGCATCAGGGACTAGGCGCGGGACTTGAGATAGCGGATCGCGGCCTGGCCGGCTCTCCTTCCAGCGCGGGTGGCGCCCACCGTGGAGGCGGTGGAGCCGTATCCGACGAGCAGCACCCGCGGGTCCTTCGGGACGCGTACCTCGCCGTCCATGAGGATTCCCCCGCCCGGTTCCCGCAGCTTCAGCGGGGCGAGGTGACGCAGAGAGTGGCGGAATCCGGTGTTCCAGAAGATGACGTCGGCGTCCACCTCGGTGCCCGGCGGGTAGGGGTCCCAGGACTCGGGCACCTGCAGCTCGTCGTGGGCAGCCGGTCCGACCCCGCCGGTGGTCGTGGCGAGCGGGGAACCGAAGACCACGCCGGCCGGCGTGACGCGGTCGAACATGCCGCGGGAGACGAGCACACCGTCAGCCACCCCTTGTAGGTAGCGCTCGACTTGGGGGATACCGGTGGTGCGCACCACGGAAGCGGGGGCTTGGCCGTGGGAGGTGCGTTCGCGGACGGATTGCTCGACCTCCAACCCCCAGGTGGCGTCGAACTCCCGGGAGGTGAAGTTCGGCGGGCGGCGGGTGGCCCAGATGGTTTCGGTTACTCCCTGGAGCTCCAGGAGGAACTGCACGGCCGACAGCCCGCCCCCGACGACGAGGGTGCGCAGCCCAGCGAAGTCCTCCTTGCGTGTGTAGTCCTTCGTATGCAGCTGGTGACCGCGGAATGTCTCGATGCCGGGGATGTGCGGCACGTGCGGGTTATTCCAGGTGCCGGTGGCGCTGAGGAGGATGTCCGTGGTGGTCGTGGCACTTGCGGTGTCCGGGCCGGTGGCGGTGACGGAGAGCTGCTCGCCCGCAGACTCCACGCGGGTGACGTGTGCGGGGCGGACCACGCGCAAGCCGAACTCCTGCTCGTAGGCGCCGTAGTATTCAGCGACCAGTCGGGACGCCGGTATAGCTGGGTCCGGCCGGTTCATTGGCAGCCCGGGCAGATCCGCGATGCCGTGGACGGTACCCAGGGTGAGGGAGTCCCAGCGGTGCCGCCAGGCGCCGCCGGGGCCGTCATTGGCATCCAACACGAGGAAGTCTTCACCTGGGGTCAGACCACGGCGCAATAATTCGTGGGCGGCGGCGAGTCCCGCCTGGCCTGCGCCGATGATGATGGCGCGGAAATGGCCTTGGTCCAGGGAAGATAACTCCATGCTGCCGAGTCTAACGGTCGGTCACGAGCACACGGGGGTCGTGGTGGCCGGGGCGCGAGCTGGCCGCCTAACGCCAGCGGGCAAGGTGGGTTAGATTTGGGGGCGTGAATAACCAAGGCGCCCGGAACCAAGACCCTGATCAGCTTCACAGCCCACAGCAGACGGCGGCAGCGCCCTCGCCCGCCGTATTGCTCGGTGCGGTGCTCGTGGACGAGTTGATTCGCAACGGGGTCCGGGAGGCCGTGGTGTGCCCGGGATCGCGTTCGGCCCCGCTGGCCTTGGCCTTTGCGGAGGCCAGCCGCGCCGGGCGGTCGCGGCTGCACGTTCGCACCGACGAGCGCTCCGCCGCCTTCCTGGCCCTGGGGCTAGCGAAGTACTCGAATACCCCGGTGCCAGTCGTGATGACCTCCGGCACGGCGGTGGCCAATTGCCTACCCGCCATGGTGGAGGCCACGGCGACGAACGTCCCGCTGCTGATCCTTTCCGCCAATCGGCCGTGGTCGATGGTGGGGACGGGGGCGAACCAGACCATCCAGCAGCGCGAGATCTTCGGTGCCCACGCGGTCGCCACCCTCGAGCTGGACGCCGCGATTGATTCGGTGACTGCCAACGCCGTGGCATCGCCCGTCAGCGGCGCAAGCTCGACGGACCCAGCCGCTACCCCCTCGGCCGCAGCCCTGGACACCACAAACCCGCTGGTCCGTCGCGTCCGGGTCAAGGTCGACGAGCTGCTCCGCGCCGCCACCCATCCTTCCCGGGGTGGTGGGGCACACCTCGACATCCCGCTGCGGGAGCCACTGGTGCCGGAGTCCAGCACCCAGCTGACCCTCCTGGCTCGCCAGCTCGCGGAGGAGCCCGCCCGCGCTACGGCGGCCGGGCAGCCGACCGCGCGGGCCCGAACCTATGTCCTACCGAAGCAGGTCGCGCGCTTGCCCTACGGTGAGGTGACGGTGGACGCGTCGAAGCGCACCCTCGTCATCGCGGGGTCGGTCAGCGACCGGGCGTGGGCCCGCGAGCAACTGGAGGAGCTCGGCGACCTGCCTGTCCTGGCTGAGCCCACCAGCCCCGCCCCGGACTTCCCGGTGCACCCGGCGGCGGCCGCGATGTTCACCACCGGCCTGGTTTCCCACGGGGAGTACTCCGCGGCCACGCGACCCGAGCAGGTCATCGTGCTTGGCCGGCCGACCCTGCACCGCCCGGTGACCCAGCTGCTGGCCAGCGAAGACATTTCCATCACGGTGCTCACCGAGGTCGAGCAGCCCACGGACGTGGCGCTGACCGCCGACCAGGTGGCGAGCACTGTGCGCGTGACCGGTGAGTCGCCGCAGTCCTGGCTGCAGGTCTGCCGTGGTGTGTCCGAGCTGGGGGCGGAGGCGGTGCGCGACGGCATCGCCCAGGCCACTGCGGATGGGGCCTTCACCGGGCTGCACGTAGCCGCTGTGCTGGCGGACTCCCTGCGCGACGGGGACGCGTTGTTCGTCGGCGCCTCCTCGCCGATCCGCGATATCGCCCGGGTGGGCCTGCCCTTCGACGGGGTGCGCACGGTCGCTAACCGCGGTGCCGCGGGCATCGACGGCCTGGTGTCCACCGCGGTGGGCACGGCCCTGGCGCACGCTTCCGCCGATCCGACAGCGATCCGCGCCCCCCGGACCTTTGCCCTGTTGGGCGACCTTTCCTTCCTTCATGACGTCAACGGGCTGCACTTTGGTCCGGACGAGCCCAGCCCGGAAAACCTGGTGATTGTGGTCGCCAACGACGACGGCGGAGCGATCTTCGAGACCCTGGAACCCGGCGGGGATAGCCTGCGAAGCTTCGACGACGGCACCCCGGCCTTCGAGCGGGTCTTCGGCACCGCCACGGGCGCGAAGCTGGCCGGGCTGTGCGAGTCCGCTGGCGTGGGCTGGGTGGGGGTGCACAACCCGGCGGAGCTCGCCGAGGTGCTGGACTCGCTGGAACACGGCGACCTGGATGGCGAGACCGGCGAGAAGCTGGGCCTGGTGCCGAGCCGCCGGGGTGGCGGGGTGCTGGTCGTGGAGGCCTTCGTCGACCGTGGTGCGCGCGTAGCCCTGGAGAAGTCGATCCGTGGCAAGGTGACCCCGGGTGAGTAAGCCGGTGGACCTCGAACAGGGGGCCGCGCCACCGGGCGCGGCGGGGCCGGCGCACGCAGAGCAGCAAACCCCGACCCGCTTCCGGCGGGGCAAGCAGCTCGTCGCAGCCTTTGCGGCTTTCACGACTGCCGTCTGCCTGGGCATGGTGGCGACCGCCGCGCTGAATGACTACCGCATCGGTCGGGATCAGGCGTTCGCCACGGCGGACGTCGTCAACGTCGGGGTGCTGCGGACGACCGTGCGTTTCCCAGACGAGTACGGGGTCTACCACCAGCCGGACCGGGGCTTGCTGTACCCGATCGGCCTGGAGGCGGGCCAGCGGGTGCGGGTGGAGTACCAGAAGTCCGAGCCCCGCAATGTGAAGGTGCAAGGCCGCGGTTGGACCTTGGCCTGGATACCTGCGCTCTCCTCGCTCGTCGTGGCGATGGTGCTGAGCGGAGGTCTGTGGCTGCTGGTCCGGTGGCGAGAAAACTCATGGAAGGCGCAGCAGGGAGAACTATGAGAGTTGCGATCATCGCGGAGAGCTTCATCCCCATCGTGAATGGGGTTTCCAATTCGGTGTTGCGGGTGCTGGAGCACTTGCGGCGGGAAGGGCACGACGCGATGGTTATCGCGCCGCGCCCGCCGGGATGGCAACCCCCGGCCGCCGACGCTCCTGCCGGGGAGACCGGCGAACCGGTCCCCGGCGATACCTACGAGGGCTTCCCGATCCACCGGGTTCCCGCGGTCAACCTTCCACCGATTAACTCCCTGCCCATCGGCGTACCCCTGCCGAGGGTCTACCGGCTGCTCAAGCAGTTCCAACCTGATGTGGTGCACCTGGCCAGCCCGTTCGTCCTCGGCGGGGCGGGCGTATTCGCCGCGAAGGCGTTGGGGGTGCCGCAGGTGGCGGTCTATCAGACGGACGTCCCCGGCTTCACGGAGCACTACAAGCTCACCTTTCTGCTGAACATGTCCTGGCGCTGGGTGCGCGCGATGCACAACAATTCCGCACTGACCCTTGCTCCGAGCACTCCCACGATCGAGCAGCTGCGCGACCACGGCGTGCAGCGGGTTCACCACTGGGGCCGGGGCGTGGATACGCAGCGCTTCCACCCCGCTAAGCGCAGCACGGAGCTGCGCGGCAGGTGGCGGGAGGTAGGTCAGGCCAAGCGCGGCACCGCCGCTCCGGCCGAGCCACGCAAGCTGGTGGGCTTCGTGGGCCGCCTGGCCGCGGAGAAGGATGTGGCGAACCTGGCGTCCTTAAACGACCACGAAGACGTGCAGCTGGTGATCGTCGGGGACGGGCCGGACAGGGAAAAGCTGGAGAAGCTCATGCCGACCGCGGTGTTCACCGGCGCGCTCTACGGGGAGGACCTGGCGGTGGCTTTCGCGTCCTTGGATGTGTTCGTCCATCCGGGGCGCTTCGAAACCTTCTGCCAGGCGATCCAGGAGGCACAGGCCTCGGGGCTGCCGGCGGTCGCGCCTCGTGCCGGCGGTCCGGTGGACCTGGTCGAGGACGGGGTGAGCGGCTTCCTGCTCGACCCGGAGCGCTTCGCCGAGCAGCTGCCCGGGGCCGTGGGGACTATCATCGCGGACGGTGCGCTCGAACAGTTCGCCGCCGCGGCACTGACCCGCGTGCAGGGCAAGACCTGGCCTGCGCTGTGCGAGCAGCTGATGGGCTACTACCTGCAGGCCATTGCTGCGTGATGGTGCTGACCGGTGCGGCGGGTAGCATGAGAATTTATGTCTAGGGCAAGTCTGGAAAAAGATCCGCGCGAAGTGGCCACGATGTTCGACGCCGTGGGGAAGAACTACGACATCACGAATACGGTGCTGAGCTTCGGCCAGGACCGGCTGTGGCGTAAGCGCACGCGCCGCCGCCTGGACCTCGCGCCGGGGGATAAGGTCCTGGATCTTGCCGCGGGCACGGGCGTGTCCACCGAGGAGCTGGCGGAATCCGGTGCGTACTGTGTGGCCGCGGATTTCTCGCTGGGCATGCTGCGGGCGGGGTCCCACCGGGATGTGCCGATGATCTGCGCCGATGGCCTGAACCTGCCGTTCGCGGATAATACTTTCGACGCCGTGACGATCAGTTACGGTCTGCGTAACCTGGTGGACTTCCGCGCCGGGCTGCGGGAGATGGCCCGTGTCACGAAGCCGGGTGGCAAGCTTGCGATCGCGGAGTTTTCGACGCCGGTCATCCCCGTCTTCGCGACCGTGTACAAGGAGTACCTGATGCGCGCGCTGCCCGCGGTGGCGAAGGTAGTCAGCTCTAACCCGGAGTCTTATGTCTACCTGGCGGAGTCCATCCGCGCGTGGCCGGATCAGGAGGAACTGGCCCGCGAGATCCGCGCCAATGGTTGGGAGAACGTCGGCTGGCAGAATCTCACCGGCGGCATCGTTGCGCTGCACAGCGGCACGAAGCCGCTGGACTAGTTCGCTAGCGCTTTTGCGCCGGGAAAGCGAAAGCCCACGGAACACCGTGGGCTTTTCTGCTGTCCGGGATTATTGGCGGCCGAACAGGGGCCGCGAGTCCGCGGCGAGAAGCTTATCCACCCCGCGGGATAGTCGGCCCGCGCCGAGCCACAGTGTCGCCGTCAGGTCCCGGTCCTGCGGCGTGACGAGGTTGCCCATCAGCCGGGCCGCGGAGTTCATCACCGTGTGCGCCAGAGGGCCACGCATGCCCACCGGGCCGATGGCGGCCAGCAGGCCCGGCATGGTGAGCAGCATGCCCAGCCGGCGGGCCAAGGCGAAGGCGTCGCCGTACTCCTGGCGCAGCCGGGCGGGCCAGGCGTAGCGCAGGCCGTCGGGGTTGCGGCGGGCGTCGTCCAGCAGCTCCACGAGGAATCGTGCGGATTCCAGCCCGTAGTCGATGCCTTCGCCGTTGAGTGGGTTGACCAGGGCTGCGGAGTCGCCGATGACCGCCCAGTTCCGGCCCGCCACTCGCGTGACGGCCCCGCCCATCGGCAGCAGGGCGCTGGTGATGCGCTGCGGGGTGCCGAGCTCCCACTCCTCGCGCACCTGGTCGGCGTAGTGGACGAGCAGTTTCTTGGTGTTCACCTTCGCCGGCCGCTGCGTGGTGGTCAGCGCCCCACAGCCCAGGTTCACCTGCGGGGTGGGGGCGGCATCCTCCGCGTTGCCCGCCTGCCCACCGGTGGTGGGGGTGCCGAGGGGGAAGATCCAGCCGTAGCCGGGCTGCGCGGTGCCCTCGTGGTCGCGCAACTCCAGGTGGGAGTGGATCCACGGCTCGTCGGCGTGCGGGGTTTCCACGTAGCTGCGGGCTGCGATGCCATGGACGATGCCGCGTTCCCACTGCACGCCCAGCTGCCGGGCGATGGTGGAGCGCACGCCCTCGGCGAGGACGAGGAATTCCGTGCGGATCTCCGTGCTTTGCGCCTCGCGGTTGGTCCCGGTGGCCTTCCCGGCGCGTCCGCCGACAGCCTGGCAGGTCACCGTCCGCCCGTCCTCCGAAACGCCTACGGCCTTCAGTCCGCCCTGGAACCGGGCACCGGCGTCGATTGCGTGGCGCAGCAGGGCAGCGTCGAAATCGCTGCGGGGGATCGCGGAGCCACGGGCAGGGAATTTCTCGTGCTCCGGCCAGGGCGCGGTGATCGATCCGCCGAAGCCGTGCAGCTTCAGCCCCTTGATCTGCGGGTGCCCATCCAGCAGGTGGCCTGCCCCCATCGCCTCCAGGGCGCCCACGGCGCGCGGGGTCAGCCCATCCCCGCATGTCTTATCGCGCGGCTCGGTGGCGTGATCCGCCATATCGATCACCAGGGTGTCCCACCCCGCCCGGGCGGCGTGGTACGCCGCCGCAGCGCCCGCCGGGCCGGCGCCAATGATCAGCACGTCGGCGCGCAGCTGATCCTGCGGTACCCAGTGTGGGGCAGCGGACTCGCCTTGTGTAGCCGAATCGTGCGTGGAGGAAGAAGAGGGGCTCATGAGGCTCAAGGCTAGCCGGGGTGACGTCCTAAAAAGAACCGGAGGACCCCCTGCGAGGGACAGGGCAGCCGGAAAACCTGCGCCGCGGAAGCAATCCCGCGAGGCGAGGGGCGAATCCATTACTACGCGCCCGAGCAGATCGGCTAACCTATCGAATGGCTAGCTATAGCTCAAGCACAATCACAATCTAGATCGAGGCAGACGCAGGGACATGGCAGTACGCGACAACGCCAGGCCGGTAGCTCCGGACTTGGGGAATGCCGAGCTCAACGACCGCATCACGGCGGGGCTGCAGGAGGCGGAGGACTTCCTGCGCTGGCGCCTCAGCCAGGGTGAGAGCTTCATTACCGATAAGATCAGCCACCTTGCGTTGGCTGGCGGCAAGCGCTTTCGCGTGGTGTTTGCGCTGCTCGCCGCGCAGTACGGCAAGAACCCGACGGCCCGCGAGGTGCGCGATGCCGCCGTGGTCGTGGAGCTGACACACCTTGCGACGCTCTACCACGACGACGTCATGGACGAGGCCGACCGCCGCCGCGGTGCGGAGTCCGCGAACGCGCGCTGGGGTAACTCGATGGCGATCCTCGCCGGCGATTACCTGTTCGCGGTGGCCTCGGAGATCCTCTCCGGCCTGGGTTCCCACACGGTCCGCCACTTCGCGGACACCTTCGGCGAGCTGGTCACTGGCCAGATGCGCGAGACCGTGGGGGCGGCTGATGGTGAGGACGCGATTGAGCACTACATGAAGGTCATCCAGGAGAAGACCGGCGTGCTGATCGCCTCCGCGGGCTACCTGGGCGCGTTGCACTCCGACGCGGAGCAGGAGCACGTGGACGCGCTGGCGCAGTTCGGCCGCCACATGGGGCAGATCTTCCAGATCGTGGACGACATCATCGACATCTGGGCGGACCCCGAGGAATCCGGCAAGACCCCGGGTACGGACCTGCGGGAGGGCGTGTTCACCCTTCCGGTGCTGCACGCGATGCGTCAGGAGGATGAGGTCGGTGCCCGTCTGCGCGAGCTGCTGACCGGCCCGGTGACCGACGATGCGGTGGTCGAGGAGTGCCTGGAGCTTATCCAGCGTTCCAAAGGCCGTGAGCTCGCGGAGCGGGACGTGGAGCACTACCGCGGCTTGGCTGAGGCTGAGCTGGCGAAGC
This sequence comes from Corynebacterium urealyticum, assembly GCA_020741275.1. GTDB lineage: Bacteria > Actinomycetota > Actinomycetes > Mycobacteriales > Mycobacteriaceae > Corynebacterium > Corynebacterium urealyticum_A. The sequence goes on along the minus strand of DYZK01000116.1, from coordinate 258 downwards.
TGCCGGATAACGAGGTCACTGAGGCGCTGCGCCACCTGCTGGCCTTCTCGCTGGACCGTCTGGGTTAGTTTCCGCCTTCCTTTTTGGACGTTAATACCCAGCCCGAGCAGTGCGTTTAGGGAATCTATGAGGCGCATAGTAGGGTATTGAGCGCACCAGATGGTGTACGCCAGATTGTCCGAGCGGCCAAAGGAAGCGGACTGTAAATCCGCCGGCTTATGCCTTCGTTGGTTCAAATCCAACATCTGGCACAGACGA
>DYZK01000115.1 GCA_020741275.1 Corynebacterium urealyticum | reverse complement strand
GCCATCATGGACGAGGACGGCAACGTCACCGTCACCGATGAGAAGTCCCAGGAAGGCCTGCAGGCGCTCGTGGACGCCTACCAGGACAAGACCATCTCCTCCGCCTCCACCGGCGCCACCGAGGAAGAGGTCAACCTCGCCTTCACGCAGGGCCAGACCGCGATGGCCATCAACTGGCCGTACATGTACACCAACGCCGAGGAGGAGGGCTCCGCGGTGAAGGGCAAGACCGAGGTCTCCCCGCTGGTCGGTAAGGACGGTGTCGGCGTGTCCACCCTGGGTGGCTACAACAACGGCATAAACATCAACTCCAAGCACAAGGCCACGGCCAAGGAGTTCATCGAGTTCATCATCAACGAGGAGAACCAGCGCTCCTTCGCCAAGGCTTCCTTCCCGCCGGTGCTGGCAAGCATCTACGACGAGGAGGACATCCAGAAGGAGTTCCCGTACATGGAGGCCCTGAAGGTCTCCCTGGAGAACGCGAAGCCGCGCCCGGCCTCCCCGACCTACGACGCTCTGTCCAAGGCGGTGCAGGATAACTCCTACGCAGCGCTGACCCAGAAGCGTCCGGTCGACAAGGTCACCGAGGACATGAAGAAGGCCATCGAGTCCGCTCAAGGCTAAAGCCTCTTCACCCATCTCGTCGCGATGCGCGACACTCAGGCGGCCACCGCATCACCATGATGTGGTGGCCGCCTCGCTATTCCTGTCGGGGCTGGCGACTATGCTTTTTATGCAACCCGCCCGCTGGTGTCCCCGGCGGGCTCGTCAACGGCAAAAGGAGAAAGCCTGTGAGCACCTCGCCGACATCGGCGGCACCGGCCAGCCAGCAGCTTGGTCCGGGTGCCGCGCCGCACGGCAGGAAGGCGAAGGCGGCACGCCCCAGCAAGCCCCGCCGCGACCTGCGCGCGGTCTGGCTCGTCGGCCCGGCCATGCTGCTGCTGGCCCTGGTTATCGGCTACCCGATCCTGCGAGCCATCTATCTTTCCTTCCAGGCCAACCGGCACCTCGACCCGGACACGGGCATGTTCGTGGAGGGTGGCTTCGCGGGCTTCGACCACTACCTCACGTGGATCACCCAGCGCTGCATGAGCTCGAACGGCACCGTGGTGGAGTGCACCTCCGGCATGCTGCCGACGGACTTCTATCCCGCCTTGGTCATCACCCTGTTCTTCGTGGTGGTCACCGTCAGCCTGGAGACCCTGCTGGGCTTGTGGATGGCACTGGTGATGAACCGCAGCTTCCTCGGCCGTGGCCTGCTGCGCGCCGCCGTGCTCGTTCCTTGGGCGATCCCCACCGCCGTGACGGCGAAGCTCTGGCAGTTCATCTTCGCCGACCAGGGCATCATCAACTCCCTGCTCGGCACCCAGATCTACTGGACCACCGACCCCTGGGCCGCCCGCTTCGCGGTGATCATCGCGGACGTGTGGAAGACCGCCCCCTTCATGGCGCTGCTGATCCTCGCGGGCCTGCAGATGATTCCACAGGGTGTCTACGAGGCCGCCCGCGTGGACGGGGCCTCCAAGTGGCAGCAGTTCACCCAGATCACCCTGCCGCTGGTCCGCCCAGCGCTGATGGTCGCGGTGCTCTTCCGCACCCTGGACGCTCTGCGCATGTACGACCTGCCGGTCATCATGATCTCCGAGTCCTCCAACTCCCCCACCGCCGTGATCAGCCAGCTGGTGATCACGGATACCAAGCAGGGCAACTACAACTCCGCCTCCGCCCTGTCCACCCTCATCTTCCTGCTGATCTTCGGGGTGGCCTACGTGATGGTGAGGTTCCTGGGCGCCGATATCGGCGGCACCCAGGAGGCGGGCAGCAAGCCAAAGAAGTCTCTGCTGAGCAGGCTGCGTGGCGGGAACGTCGCCACGAAGAAGAAGGACGAGCAGGCTGAGACCAACCGCGGCGACGTCCCCGACAAGGGCAAAGCAGCAGGCGCGAAGGGCGCGAACACCGTGGATACCGCAGCGACGGGAGGACAGCGATGAAGAAGGCAACCCAGACTCTGCGCAACTACCTCGCCGTCATCGTGATCCTGGCGTGGGGGCTCGCGCCGTTCTATTGGATGGTGGTCACCGCGCTGCGCGACAAGCGCTACACCTTCTCCACCAACCCGCTGCCCAGCCACCTGACGCTAGAGAACTTTCGCGACGCGCTGGCCACCGACGCGGGCAATAACTTCCTCCGGGCGATCGGCAACTCGCTGCTCATCGGCGCGGCCACCACCGCGATTGCGCTCACGGTGGGCGTGTTCACCGCCTACGCGCTGGCCCGCGTGGACTTCCGAGGCAAGGGGCTGGTCACGGGCATCATCCTGGCGGCCTCGATGTTCCCAGGTATCGCGCTGGTCACCCCGCTGTTCCAGCTCTTCTCGAAGATCGAGTGGATCGGTACCTACCAGGCGATGATCATCCCGAATATCTCCTTCGTGCTGCCGCTGACGGTGTACACGCTGACCAGCTTCTTCCGCGAGCTGCCGTGGAAGCTGGAGGAGGCCGCCCGCGTGGACGGTGCGTCCCGCGGCCTGGCTTTCCGCAAGGTCATTCTGCCGCTGGCCACGCCCGCCCTGTTTACGACGGCCATCCTGGCGTTCATCGCGACCTGGAACGAGTTCATGCTCGCCAAGCAGCTGTCCACCCCCGCGGTGGAGCCGGTGACGGTGGCGATCGCCCGCTTCTCCGGGGCCTCGGCTTACGAGTTCCCGTACGCGGCGACGATGGCCGCCGGCGCGCTGGTGACGGTGCCGCTGGTCGTGATGGTGCTGGTTTTCCAGCGCCGCATCGTCTCCGGGCTCACCGCCGGTGGCGTGAAGTAGGGGTGGTTGATCGTGTCGAAGCCTGAGGATGCGGCGCGGAACGCGCGCGAGGACCGGGCAGTTGGCGGGGCTGCCAGCGGGCTGGACGAGCGCGCCGGTGGAGCTGCCCGGAGCGGCGCACCAACCGGCGAGGTGGACCCGGACGGCCAGCGCAAGAAGCTGGTCTGGGAGTCCGTCCTGGGCTTCGTGGGCTTCTTCACCCTGCTGGCCGGGGTGCAGGCGGTGTGGAATGTCTTCCAGCCCGAGCCCTCCCCCTGGCCCGGCGTGTTCTTCGCGGTCCTGCTGCTGCTGAGCTGGCTGGTGTGGCGCGGCTACCGTCGCTACCGGGAGTACTAGCACCGAGCTCACGTTGGACAGCGATCGCCCCTGGCGGTGATGGAAAACAAAAAAGCGCCCCGAGGGCGCTTTTTCTTTGGCTTTGCCGGGAGGCGCGGCTTGGCTGCATCGCCCGGTTGCCGCAGCAGTTGGTAACTACTCGCCGAGGAGCTTGCGCTTGAGAGCGGCGTCCTTCTCCATGACGCTATCGCGCATATCCTCCTGGTACTTCACCATGCGCGCCATGAGCTCCGGGTCAGCCACCGCGAGCATGCGGACGGCCAGCAGGCCGGCGTTCTTCGCACCATCGATGGAGACGGTGGCGGTCGGAACGCCCGCCGGCATCTGCACGATGGAGAGCAGGGAGTCCAGGCCGTCGAGGTTCTTCAGGGCACGTGGGATGCCGATGACCGGCAGCGGCGTGGCTGCGGAGACCATGCCCGGCAGGTGCGCGGCACCACCAGCGCAGGCGATGATGACCTTCACGCCGTTCTTGTGCGCCTCGCGAGCGTAGTCCAGCATGCGTTCCGGGGTGCGGTGCGCAGAAACCACGCCGATTTCCATCGGGATGCCGAACTCGGCCAGCACCTCGGCGGCGGGCTCGACGGTCGGCCAGTCGGAATCGGAGCCCATGATCAGGCCGACCTGTGGGCCGGTGGGGGCAGAGTTCTTGTTATCAGTCATGTTGTGTGCCTCCTGGGGCTGATCGTTTTTAGGCTTCGGTCCAGCCGTCGGACCACTCGGCGGCGACGAGGAAGTCCGCGGCCAGGCGGGCGTCGCGGCGCAGCTGTGCCACCACCTCGTCGGTCGCTGGCTGGTCGGCGGGCAGGGAGAGGTTCACATGCCCGATCTTGCGGCGCGGGCGCCAATCCTTGCCGTACATGTGGATCTTCGCCGCCGGGAAGCGGCGCCACACCTGGTCCATTCGCTCATGCATCGGCATGGCTGGGTCGGCATCGTCGTGCCCCAGCACATTGGCCATGACCGTGGCGGGCGCGGTGAGATCCGTGCTGCCCAGCGGGCGGTCCAGCACCGCGCGCAGGTGCTGCTCGAACTGGCTGGTCACGGAACCGTTCTGGGTCCAGTGACCGGTGTTGTGCGGGCGCATGGCCAGCTCGTTGACGCTGATCGCCAGCTCACCGTCGGCGTCGCGGAACTCGAAGAGCTCAACGGCGAGCACGCCGGTGACGTCCAGCTCGGTGGCGATGGTGCGGGACAGTTCGCGGGCCTGATTGAGAACCTCGCCGTCGTGACCCGGTGCGGGGGCGACGGCCTCCACGCAGATGCCGCGCTCCTGCACGGACTCGGTGATCGGCCAGGCCTTCGCCTCCCCCGACGGGGTGCGGGCGACCAGGGCGGAGAGTTCGCGGACAAGCTCGACCTTCTCCTCGGCCATCAGCGGCACGCCCTTGTCCAGCAGCTCGGCGACCAGCTCGATGAGCTCGGCCTCGGAGTCCGGGAACCACACGCCCTTGCCGTCGTAACCGCCGCGGCGGGCCTTGAGGCAGACCTTTCCACCAGTGGTGGACCAGAAGGCGGCGGCGTCCTCGGCCTTGTCGATGGCCGTGAAGGCCGGGACCGGGACACCGAGCTCGGAGAGGCGCTGGCGCTGGATCAGCTTGTCCTGCGCATTGATCAGGGTCTTCGGCTGCGGCTGGACGTTGATGCCCGCGGCGATGAGCTCGTCGAGGAACTCGTTCGGCACGTGCTCGTGGTCGAAGGTCACGGCGTCGGCGTTTTTGGAAACCTCCGCGACGTGCGCCTTATTGGTGTAGTCCCCCAGCACGACGTCCGCGGTGACCTGCGCGGCGGAGGCATCGGCGGAGCCGGCGAGCACGCGGGCAGACAGGCCCAGTTCCACGGCCTCCTGCTGCATCATGCGGGCCAGCTGGCCATCACCGATGATGGTGACCAAGGGGGCGCCCGGCGCGTGGGCAGCCGCCCGGGCGATGGACCAGTCGGCGGCGCGGGTCATGCCGGAATCAGCGGTGGAGTCGGAAGCGGATGGTGCAGAAGAATGAGCTGAATCTTTCACACGGCCAATCATAGTGCCCGCGTGTAACTGCGGATCAGGCGGACGAAGCGTTTGGCATAGGGCACGTCCCGCAGCACGATCGGATTGCGGGTTCCCATCACGAACACGGAGACGGTGGAGCCCTTCGCGCGGGCGTCCACGATGTACTCCAGCGGCACCTGGGCGGTCTGGCTGCGCCAGTGCCCGGTGGCGGTGATGAGGCGCTCGTTGGTGAGCATCATCCGGCTGCGGGCGCGGAAGATCATCTGGCGCCCGCAGCGCCGCCAGGCCAGGAAGATCCACAACACCACCAGGGCGCGCCGGCCCCACTGGGCTGCAACGTAGAGCGGTTCGCCAACGTGCAGCGCCAGCTGGCTGGGCACGGGCAGGCTATAGCCGAGCAGGCGGAGGGCCTCCGCGTCGAGGAAGTGGTCGATCAGCCCGATCAGCGCCCAGGTCACCCCGGTAATCAGCAACAGCTCCAACACCGGGAAGACCAGGGAGCGGCGGTTGGGGCACAGCTCCGCGAGAATTCTCTCGCCGGGTTCGAAGGTGATTTTCCCGAAGGCCATCAGCTCTCCCCTTCAGCGGGACGCAGGTGGATGACGTCACCGGCCGCGACGACCAGCTCACCGCCGCCGTCGACGTCCACGACCAGCGCACCGGTGCCCGCCACGTCGCGGGCGACCCCGTGGGTGGTCGTGCCATCCGGAAGGTGGACAACGACCTTCGTGCCCAGGGTGACGACGACCTGCCGGTAGCGCGGCAGCACGCTCTGCGGTGCCCCGCCCAGCTGGATGAAGCGACGCAGCCCGCCCACCAGCTCGTCGATCAGCGCGATGGCCAAGCGGGTGCGCACGCCGGGGCCATCCTCGGTCGACTCCTGGTCGCCCGGCATGCCCTCCAGAACCAGGGAGGTCGCGTGCGGCACCGGCAGCTCCGAACGCTGAAGATCCACGTTCAACCCCAGGCCGATCACCACGATCGGTTCGGGTTCAAGCTGCACGGCCTCCACGAGGATCCCAGCGAGCTTCCGGCCGTCCACCATCACGTCATTGGGCCACTTCAGCTCCGCAGGCACCTCCGCACCGGCCGCCCGGCTCACCGCACGCACCGCGTCCACCGCAGCGACACCGGTCAGCAGTGGCAGCAAGCCCAGCCGGGTCGCCACGTCCACCCCGGGCAGCCGAACGGCCACAGAAACGATCAGCTGGCTGCTGCGCGGCGCGCCCCACGCCCGGTCCAGCCGCCCCCGACCCTGGGTCTGCTCCTCGGCGAAGAGCACGGAGAACTCCGGCACCTCCTCGCCTGCCGCCAGCGCCGCCCGGATCTGTTCAGCGAGCACGCTATTGGTGCTCGTCGTCTGATCGAGCACCTCCACGGACCCACAGCCGAGAGCGGGCAGCACCTCGCGCAAGGTGGCGGCGTCGAGAAGAACACGGGAAGTTTGCATGCCCTTGATGTTAGAACACGGCGCGGACACGCCGCGCCGCCCGCAGCTGCCCGGCCCGTGTGGCGTAGGGACTGCCCCGCCACATGATCTAGACTGTGTGCCATGAATCCTCAGAATGACACGTCCACCACGGCCGGAAAGATCGCGGATCTCCAGGATCGCCTGGCGAAATCCCGCCAACCCGCCGGGGAGGACGCGGTGCGGGCTGTGCACAACGCCGGTCGCCTCACTGCCCGCGAACGGGTGGAAGCACTGCTGGATGATGGCAGCTTCGTGGAGATCGACGCCCTGGCCCGCCACCGCTCCAAGGCCTTCGACCTGGAGAAGGAGCGCCCACTGACCGATGGCGTGGTCACCGGCCACGGCACCATCGACGGCCGCCCGGTCTGCGTCTTCTCGCAGGACGCGACCCTGTTCGAGGGCAAGATCGGCGAGACCACCGGCGCGAAGATCATCAAGGTACTGGAGCTGGCTCTGAAGTCCGGCACCCCGGTGATCGGTTTCTACGACGGCGCCGGCGCCCGCCTCAAGGAGGGCATCATCGCCCTGGACATGTACTCCCGCATCCTGCGCCTGCAGACCCAGGCCTCCGGCGTGATCCCGCAGATCGCGGTCGTCGCCGGCGAGTGCCGTGGCATTCAGGTGCACGGGATCGCGATGTCCGACGTCGTCATCTCCGTCGACGGGCAGGGTTCCCTGTCTATGGACGCCAACCCCGGCGGGGTGGTCGAGGCCCAGGAAACCGGCACCGCCCACATCGTGGTCCCCGACGAGTCCGCCGCTCAGGACACGGTGGCCGATGTGCTGAGCTACCTGCCCTCCAATAACCGGGCGATCGCCCCGGCCACGGAGCCCGTGAATACCGAGCTGGCCAACCGCCGCGCCGAGGAGGGCGCCGATGACGCCGCGCTGAGCAGCGAGATCGACCACCTGATCCCGGACTCCGCGTCCGAAACCTACGACGTGCGCGATGTACTGGCCGCAGTCCTGGACGAGGACAGCCTGCTGGAGCTGGGCCTGGGCTTCGCACCGAACATCATCACCGGCTTCGCCCGCCTTGAAGGTCGCGCAGTCGGCGTGATCGCCAACCAGCCGACCGTGAAGGCCGGCGGCATCGACATCGACTCCGCGGAGAAGGTCAGCTACTTCATCCAGCTCTGCGACGCATTCAACGTGCCGCTGGTCTCGTTCGTCGACGCCCCGGGCTTCCTGCCGGAGGAGCCGGACGCGCCGGTGATCCGCCGCACCGCGAAGCTTTTCCACACCACGGCTGCAGCGTCGGTCGGCAAGATCACGGTGATTACCCGCAAGGCCACCGGCTCTGCCTACCTGGCCCTGGCTGCGAAGCGGATGGGCACGGACCTGGTCTTCGCGTGGCCGACCGCGGAGGTCGCGGTGGCGGACGCGGATACCTTCGCCGCCGAGATCGGCGCGGACGAGGCGACCCCCCAGGATCCCTACGAGGCCGCCGCGAGCGGGCTGGTGGATGCGGTGCTGCCGCCGAGCGAGACCCGCCAGAAGCTGGTGGAAGGCCTCGGTCTGCTGGAGCGCAAGGTTGAGGACGGCTACCCGCGCAAGCACAGCATCGTCACGTTCTAGCGCCCCGCTGCGCCCCCAGCCCCGCCGAGCCCCCGTTTGGAGCACCCATGAGCAGAAAGTTTTCCCGCGCCCGCCGCAATACACAGCCCACAGAGATCACCAGCGCACGGTTGACGCACCGCACCGGCGCGGCGTCGGCTGAGCAGGAAGCACCTCAGGCGGAGCGACAGGCCGCCGTCGAGGTGGTGAAGGGAAATCCCACGCCCGTCCAGCGCCAGGCCCTCGAACAGCTGGTGGGTGAGCTCACCGAGCAGGCTGAGGAGCGCCGCCGCGCCAAGCCGAACACCCGGGGCTGGTACGGCGCCACCGACGAGCCCTTTGCAGGCGCCCCGGAGCCGAACCCGGCGGGCTTCCGCAGCCCGAATTTGCCGCAGGCCTAGCTGCCGCACAGCGCGGCGGCACGCTGATACTTCCTCCCGTCCCTTTCAAGGAGCGAGACATGCCTGATTCACAGGCCACCCCACGCATCGTGCTGGCGTCCTCCTCCCCCTCCCGGCTCTCCATCCTGCGCAGCGCCGGGGTGGAGCCGGTCGTCCAGGTCTCCGGTGTGGACGAGGACGCCGCGATGCAGCGTTTGATCGACGAGGCCGCGAGCCAGGGGCGCACCCCTACCCCCGCCGAAAAGGTCTGCCACCTAGCCAAGGCGAAGGCGAACGCGGTCCTGGAGGACGGCCTCCGGCTGGGCGAGGGCGACGTCCTGATTGGTGGGGACAGCATGCTGCTGCTCGACGGGGAGCTGCAGGGAAAGCCGCACACCGCGGAGGAAACCGTGCGCCGCTGGCAGCAGCAACGGGGCAAGCGGGCCGAGCTGATCACCGGGCACGCGATCTACCACGGCGGGCAATGGTTCGAGGGCTCCTCGGCCACGAGTGTGTTCTTCGCCGATGCCAGCGATAAGGACATCGAGGCATACGCAGCCTCCGGCGAGCCCTGGGGCTGCGCGGGCGCGTTCACGCTGGAGGCCCTCGGCGGCTGGTTTATCGACCGCATTGAGGGAGATCCCTCCAGCGTCATTGGGCTCTCCCTACCGCTGGTGCGCCGGGCGCTGGAGCACTTCGGCCTCAGCGTCTCGGATTTCTGGAACCGCTAGCGGCGGCCAGGGTGGCCGATACGGTCACCTCCCCGGCGCGCCGCCGGTGCCGGCTTCGCTGACTAGTCGGGCTATCAGCCTCGCTGTGTTCTCTGGTTATCAGCTTCGCTGGGCGATCGGCACGACCTTCCGCTGCTCGGGCCCGTTGTAGGCCGACAGCGGGCGGATCAGCGAGTTGTTCTCGTACTGTTCCACGATGTGCGCCGTCCACCCCGCCACGCGGGCGATGACGAATAGTGGCGTGAAGAAGTCCACCGGGAAGCCCAGCAGGTAATAGGCGGGCCCGGCCGGGAAGTCGAGGTTCGGCTTGATCCCGGTGCGCTTGTCCATCGCCGCGGCGAGGTTCTCGTACATCGCCACCCACTTGGCCCCGTCGTGGCGCTCGGCCAGCGCGCGGAAGGACTGCTCCATGCTCGGCACGCGGCTATCCCCGTTCTTGTAGACGCGGTGGCCGAACCCCATGATGAGCTCCTTGTTATCGAGGGTTGTGTTGACCCACTCCTCCGCCTTCGCCGGGTCGTCGACCTCCAGCATGGTGTGCATGACGAACTCGTTGGCACCACCATGCAGCGGCCCCTTCAGCGCGCCGATCGCGCCGGTGATCGCGGAATACACGTCGGAGCGGGTCGAGGTGATCACGCGGCTGGTGAAGGTGGAGGCGTTGAAGGAGTGCTCGGCGTAGAGGATGAGGGATTTCTCGAAGTCCCGCACGTCCTCGGGGTTGCTCGCCGGCGAATCAGGCCCATTACCGAAGACCATGGCTAGCAGGTTTTCCGCCACCCCCTTCTCCGGGTCCGGGGCGACGATGTCCTCGCCCTTTCGGCGGCGGATGTCCATCGCCATGGCCATCGGCAGCTGGGCCAGCAGGTTGTGGCCGACGTGCGTGATGTGCTCCCGGTTTGGGGTGAAGTGCTCGGGATCCTTGGTTCCCATGTAGCTCACCGCAGTGCGCATGACATCCATGGGGTGGCAGTCGGTGGGCAGGGAGTGGATCAGCGAGATCAGCCCGGGATCGAGCTTGCGGTAGGAGCGGCCTGCTTTATTGAACTCGGTGAGCTGGGCTTCGGTGGGCAGTTCGCCGTTCCACAGGAGGTAGAACACCTCCTCGAAGCTGCAGTTTTCGACGAGGTCCTGGACGGCGTAGCCGCGGTAGGTCAGCGAGTTCGTCTCCGGCATGACCTTCGAGACGCTGGTGTAGTCGGCGACCACACCGTAGAGCCCCTTGCGGATCTCCGGTTGCTCGGCTGCGGCGTTCTGGGCGTTGGCGTTCTGAGTGTTCGTGCTCATAGTGGAAGCTCCTTTGCTCCTCGTTGCTGTGGCTCAGGTGGTGCTGTTGGTCTTTGGTGTTGCTGTGACTCGGGCGCTGCGTGGAATCGGTGGCTGTTGCTCGTCGTTCCCCCGCACGCGCTTCGGGGTTCCGCTGTGGCTTAGAAGATGCCCCGCGGGATCTGTGGCGCGCGGGCAAGAGCGTCCGCCGAGAATCGGATGTTGAGCTCCCCGAAGTCCGCAGCACTCATCGACGGCAGGTTTTCGGCCGCCTCCAGGAAGCGGTTCTGTTCCGCCTCGTCGATGACGCCCTCCGCCAGGGTCCGGAACTTTTCGACGTAGTTGGCGCGCTCGAAGGGACGCTCGCCCAAGGGGTGCGCGTCGGCGACGGCGAGCTCGTCCTCGATGACGGTGCCGTCCTTCAGGGTGATCACCGCGCGTGCCCCGAAGGCCTTCTCCGCGGGGTCCTCGGAGTGGTAGCGGCGGGTCCACTCGGGGTCCTCCACCGTGGAGATCTTCCGCCACAGCTCGATGGTCTCCGGCCGCTGCGCCCGTTCCGGGGCGTAGCTGTGCTCGTGGTGCCACGTGCCGTCCTCGAGAGCCACGGCGAAGATGTACATCACCGAGTGGTCGAGGGTCTCGCGCGAGGCGTGCGGGTCGAACTTCTGCGGGTCTCCGGAGCCGGTGCCGATGACGTAGTGCGTGTGGTGGCTGGTGTGCAGCACGATGGATTCGATCTGGCTCAGGTCACCGACCTGATCACGCATGCGCCGGGCCAGGTCGATGGGTGCCTGGGACTGGTACTCGGCGGAGTGCTCCTTGGTATAGGTGTCCATGATCCCGCGCTTGGGCTCCCCCGGCTCCGGTAGCGGAACCGTGTACTCGCCCTCCGGCCCGTCCAGGAGCCAGGCGATCACGCCGTCCTCGCCCTCCCAAATCGGGGCGGGCGCTCCCTCTCCGCGCAGTGCACGGTCGACGGCCTCGATGCCCATCTTCCCGGCGAAGGCTGGGGCGTGTGCCTTCCAGCTGGAGATCTCACCCTTGCGGGATTGGCGGGTCGCGGTCGTGGTGTGCAGCGCCTGGCCGATGGCCTGGTAGGTCTGCTCCGGATCCAGCGACAGCAGGGTGCCCAGGCCCGCAGCCACACCCGGGCCCAGGTGGGCCACGTGGTCGATCTTGTGTTTATGCAGGCAGATCCCCTTTACGAGGTTGACCTGGGTCTCGTAGGCGGTGGTAATCCCGCGGACCACGTCCCTGCCGGTCAGCCCCAGGTCCGCACCGCGGTGCTGGGCGACCGCGAGCACGGCGGGGATGTTATCCCCCGGGTGGGAGTAGTCCGCGGCCAGGAAGGTGTCGTGGAAGTCCAGCTCTCGCACCGCCACCCCGTTGGCCCAGGCCGCCCACTCCGGAGAGACCCTGTCCGCCACGCCGAAGACGGTGGCGCCCTCCCCCTGCAGCGGAGGGCCGACCGAGAGGGCCTGGGCGCGGGCAGAAGACACCGGGCGACGCAGCACCGAGGCCACCGCAACGGCAGCGTTATCGATCACGCGGTTGACGACCATCTCCTCGACGTCCTCGTCGACGGCGACGGGGTCGGCGGCCATCGTCGCGATCTTCCAGGCCAGATGTTCCTCCCTGGGAAACTCTTCGGCGGACTTTCGGATACGGACAACGTGGTTTTTCACTATGAGCCTCCTCACAACTCCTTAGCTTGGCGAAAATAATAGACTGCATAGCGGACAGGCGAAGCGCTTTCCCAAAGCCAGTGAGTGAGAGAATTCATAGTTGGCTTGTGAGAGCACGTCAGCCCCATCCCAGTTCAGAAGAGCTTGAGCGAAACACCGCGCGCCAGGTAACAATTCAGCAACAAATAGCGGTAGGGTGATGAGTTCAAAGAAGACCCACATTGGAGGAGTTAACGTCGTGACGGCCAAGACGGATCAGGTGTCGAGCGCGCCAGCTCAAAGTGCTGCTGCGACGGCGAGCTCCGAGGGCATCACCCCCATCAAGAAGGTGATGATCGCCAACCGCGGCGAAATCGCGATCCGCATCATCCGCGCCGCACAGGACGAGGGCATCGCCTCCGTCGCGGTGTACGCCGAGCCGGATGCCGATGCCCCGTACGTGCGCATGGCCGACGAGGCCTTCGCGCTGGGCGGGCAGACCTCCGCCGAGAGCTACCTGAATATCGACAAGCTGATCGCCGCGGCCAAGGAGTCCGGCGCCGATGCCGTCCACCCCGGCTACGGCTTCCTCGCAGAGAATGCGGACTTCGCCCGCGCCGTCATCGACGCTGGCCTGAACTGGATCGGCCCACCGCCGGAGGCCATCGACCGCCTCGGAGACAAGGTCACCGCACGCCAGATCGCCGCGATGGTCGATGCTCCCATGACACCGGGAACGAAGCACCCCGTTTCCAGCGCCGCCGAGGTCGAGGAGTTCGCCAAGGAACACGGCCTCCCGGTCGCGGTGAAGGCCTCCTTCGGTGGCGGTGGCCGCGGCATGAAGGTCGCCTACACGATGGAGGAGATCCCGGATCTCTTCGACTCCGCCACCCGCGAGGCCATCGCAGCCTTCGGCCGCGGCGAGTGCTTCGTCGAGCGCTACCTCGACCGCGCCCGCCACGTCGAGGCGCAGGTCATGGCCGATAAGCACGGCAACGTCCTGGTCGCCTCCACCCGCGACTGCTCCACGCAGCGCCGCTTCCAGAAGCTCATCGAGGAAGCCCCGGCCCCGTTCCTGACCGCCGAGCAGAATCGCCGGATCTACGAGTCCGCCGAGGAGATCTGCCGCGCCGCGGGCTACCAGGGCGCGGGCACCGTGGAGTACCTGGTTAGTTCCGACGGCCTGGTCAGCTTCCTGGAGGTCAACACCCGCCTGCAGGTCGAGCACCCCGTCACCGAGGAGATCACCGGCTGGGACCTGGTGCGCGAGCAGTTCCGCATCGCAGGAGGCCGCCCACTGTCCCGAACGAGCCGCCCGACGCTGCGTGGCCACGCCATCGAGTTCCGCATCAACGGCGAGGACGCGGCCAATAACTTCATGCCGAACCCGGGCATGGTCACCGGCTACCGTGAGCCCTCGGGTCCTGGTGTGCGCATGGACTCCGGCATCGAGGAGGGCGCCGTCATCGGTGGCCAGTTCGACTCCATGCTGGCCAAGCTCATCGTGTGGGGCGAGGACCGCGAGCAGGCCATTGCCCGCTCGAAGCGTGCACTGCGGGAGTTCCAGGTTGCTGGCCTGCCGACGGTCATCCCCTTCTTCCAGCAGATGCTGAACAACCCGGACTTCACCGCGGAGGATGGCTTCAAGGTCTACACCCGCTGGATCGAAGAGGAGTGGGATGGCTCCCTGCCCGAGGCCGCCGAGGATGGGACTGCAGCGGCGGGCGGCGAGGAGAAGCTGCCTCGCCAGCGCGTCACCGTCGAGGTTGAGGGCCGCCGCGTGGAGATCACCGTCCCGGGCGAGCTGATGGCCGCCGGAGGCCGCACGAAGCGGGCCCCTCGCCGCCGCGCCGCCGCGGGCGAGGCCGCCATCACCGGCGATACCGTGGCCGCCCCGATGCAGGGCACGATCGTGAAGATCGAGGTCTCGGAGGGCCAGCGCGTCGCCGAGGGCGATACCCTGCTGGTGCTGGAGGCCATGAAGATGGAAAACGCCCTGCAGGCGCACAAGTCGGGCGTGGTCACCGGACTCGCTATCGCCCCGGGCGATAGCGTGACGAAGAACCAGGCGCTCTTCGAGATTCTCGACGACTAGCGCCCCTTCGCCCCAGCTCCCCCTTCCGCACTGCCATTCCCGGCTCCTTCGGCAGAGTTTCGCCATGCGCCGCAGGGAGCTAGATCGAGGGTTCTCTACCCACCGGCACCGGGGTCTGTTTAGAATGGATTGGTAGATCTGATCCACGCTGGGGGTCACCCATACCCCAGTGATGAGGCCTGCCCTATACCTGGGGGCGGCGCTCCTGGCTGCGAACGTGGCTTTGAGTTCGCGGTGCGGTTCGCTTACTCCCGGCGCCCACCCTGTTTTGCGGAGTTTCAAGAGCTATGACCGATAACCACCTTCAGCCCGAGGACCAGCCGGACCTGGTGACCGACAAACCGACCGAGGCAGAAGAACACGACCACGGCACCCGACGGGTCTCTCCCAAGTTGCTGGGAATCATCGGCGCCGTATTCCTGGTCATCGGCGCGATCACATGGATCGTCAGCCTCTCCTCCGTCAAGGGCTTCTCCGAGGACCACCCCACCGCAGTGAAGGCGGACACCTCCTACTACCTGCTCGCCGATAAGGACGCCCTCGAGGCCACCGCCTGCGGTTTCTTTGGCCCCGGCAGCAAGCCCATCCACGACAAGGTCAAGGACCTGGAGGACCTCACCGACGAGGACGTCAAGATCAAGGACATCTCCCTGCCGTTCACCAAGGTCAAGGGAGTGTACGCCCGGGTGGAGTTCACCGATAACATCCAGGGCGCACACATCGCGTGCAACGAGGGGAAGAACTACATCTCCACCAAGTCCGACGGCTCGCTGAATGCCCTCCGCTGGATCTCGATGATCGGCGTGGGCAGCGGTATCGCACTGCTCGTGGTGTCCGCAGTTCTCCGCGGTCGGGAAAATCGCTAGGTCCCGCAGCCGCACACGATGGACACTCTCGCGAATCAGTTTTCCAACCAGGTCGCTGAGCAATACGCCCGCCTGACCAACTCCTGTCGGGGATTCGTCCTCTCCATCGACCAGGGGACGACCTCCACGCGCTGTATCATTTTCGACGGTCGCGGGGAGATCGCGAGCCGCAGCCAGCTGCCACACGAGCAGATCTTCCCTCACCCGGGCTGGGTGGAGCACGACCCGGAGGAGATCCGGCTCAATATCCGCCGCGTCATGGCCGACGCAGCCGCCTCCGAGGACATCACCCCGGAGGAGATCGCGGCCGTGGGCATCACCAATCAGCGTGAAACCACGGTGATCTGGGACCGGGCTACGGGCGAGCCGATCTACAACGCGATCGTCTGGCAGGACACCCGCACCGCCGACCTCGTCGACGCTCTGACCGATGAGGAGCGGGAGCTCATCCAAGAACGCACCGGCCTGCCGCCGTCGACGTACTTCGCGGCGTCGAAGATCCGCTGGATCCTGGACAACGTGGACGGCGCCCGCGAGCGCGCAGAACGCGGCGAGTTGGCCTTCGGCACCATCGATACCTGGGTGATCTGGGAACTGACCCGCTCCTCCCGCTCCCGGTCCGCGGACCGTTCCGGTCGCCGTTCCGGGGCCAAGGCAGGACGCCAGCGCGCCAAGCACGTCACCTACGTCACGAACGCCTCCCGCACCATGCTGATGGACCTGTCCACCCAGCAGTGGGACGAGGAACTCTGCAAGATCTGGGACATCCCGGTGTCCCTGCTGCCCGAGATCGTCT
>DYZK01000114.1 GCA_020741275.1 Corynebacterium urealyticum | reverse complement strand
ACCGTCGGGGTGTGCAGCTGCTCCATGAACATGAAGCGTTCAGCGTCGAGCCCAAGGATCTCGGCGAGCCGTCCGCGGTTGGTGGCGACCGCCGCCGGGTCGTCCCCGACGTGATCTCCCAGGTTAAAGCTGCCGTAGGGAGCCTCGGACACGCCGCCGTCGCGGGTGGTGAACACCATCCGGACGGGGCGCTCGGTCGCGCGTGCCGTGACCATCGCTTTTAGAGGAAGGACGGAAGGTCGAGGTCGTCGCCATCGTCCGGGCCGTCGGTGCGCTCGTGGCGCGGGCGAGCCGGCTCGTCAGAGGTGAACGGGCCACCGCCGCGTGCGGGGTTCTGGCCTGCGCGACCTTCGCGGGCGGCGAAGGAGCTCTGGCGCTCCTGGCGTGGCTCGGGTGCCGGGGTCGCTGGCTGGGCCGGCGCGGCCTCCTGCAGCGGCTCCGCCTCGACGCGCGGAGCCTCGGCGTCGCCGAAGATGCTGGCGCTGCGGCTCTCGGCAGCGTGAGCAGCCCCACCGCGCTGGGCGCTCGAGGATGCGGACGGGGAGTCGTCGAAGCCGGTGGCGATGACGGTGACGCGAACCTCGTCGCCGAGCTGGTCGTCGATGATGGTTCCGAAGATGATGTTGGCGTCGTCGTCGGCCATGGTCTGAACCAGGGATGCAGCCTCGGAGACCTCCATCAGGCCCAGGTCGGAGCCACCCGCGAAGGAGAGCAGCACACCCTTGGCGCCCTGCATGGTGTTCTCCAGCAGCGGGGAGTTAATCGCAGCCTCGGTGGCCTTAACGGCGCGCTGCTCACCGCGGGAGGTGCCGATGCCCATCAGGGCGGAGCCGGCGTCGGTCATGACGGAGCGGACGTCCGCGAAGTCCACGTTGATCACGCCCGGGGTGGTGATCAGCTTGGTGATGCCCTCGACACCGGAGAGCAGCACCTCATCTGCCTTGCGAAAGGCGTCCATCATGGACAGCTGCTCGTCGGAGAGCTTCAGCAGCGAGTCGTTCGGGATAACGATGAGGGTGTCACAGACATCGCGGAGCTCCTCGATACCCGCCAGGGCCTGCTTGGTGCGGCGCGGCCCCTCGAAGGTGAACGGGCGGGTAACGACGCCGACGGTCAGGGCGTTCTGCTTCTTCGCGATGTTTGCGACGACCGGGGCAGCACCGGTGCCGGTGCCACCGCCCTCACCAGCGGTGACGAAGACCATGTCCGCACCAGCGAGGATCTCCTCGATCTGATCCTTGTGCTCCTCGGCGGACTTGCGGCCGACATCCGGGTTGGCGCCGGCGCCAAGACCACGGGTTTCCTCGCGGCCGATATCCAGCTTCACGTCGGCATCGGTGAGCATGAGAGCCTGCGCGTCAGTGTTGATCGCGATGAACTCCACGCCCTGCAGCTTCTCGTCGATCATGCGGTTGACGGCGTTGACTCCGCCGCCGCCGACACCAACCACCTTGATTTCTGCGAGGTGGTTTCCAGGAGTTGTCATAAAGTTTTCCGCCTTCCTTGTGCGCGAGCCTTCGGGGAAAGGTCCGCGCTATTTCGTGGAGCCTTTTCGTTGCCTTCCATCTTGACCCGTGGGGCCAAAGATTTGGCGCACATTTATGAAGCGTGTCGTATCTTTAAAGTTCTACTTTAGGGTTCCGACCTGCGAATATCGGAACATGAGTCACACTAGTCACACGCGCTTCAGCAGCGCCGCGCCAACCCCAGCGCGGCGGAAAATCCCTCTTAATCCCGGGCTGTCGGCATGGCGGGATTGGACACGTTCCACGTGGGCTGCTCGCGCTGCAGAACCACGCGAACCGCCTCGGCCTTCTCCGTCAGCTGTTCGGCAGCCCCGAAGTACACGACCTTGCGCGGCTTGGCCTCCCCCTCCGGGGCGGGCAGTTCGAAGATCATCTCAACCGCCTCAGCGTTCGGCACCGCGACCTCCACCAGTCGCTTGCGGTTCTCCGGCTGCAGGGCATTCACCGCCGCGGCACCGGCAGCAAGCGCCCGGGTGTCGCCGTCCTTGACCTTGGTAAACGGCACCGCCCCCGCCGGGGCCGGCCCCTTGAGGAACACCTTGCCGTCCCGATCGATCAGGGATGTCTCCCCGCCCTCGTCAAGCACGCCGACGGCCTCGTGTTCGGTGATTTGAATTGTCACTGTGCTCGGCCAGCTGCGCGAGACGGTTACCTTCTTCACCCACGGAGTCGGGGCGACGTTCCGGGCGACCTGCTCGGTATCCAGACGCAGCATGTTGCTCCGCTCGCCCACACCACTAGCCTCGCTGACCTGCTGAACATCAGCATTTTTGGCGCCCTGGACGTCGACCTTCTTGACCGTCAGCACCGGGAAGAAGAAGAGCACCGCCCACGCGACAACGACGGCCAGCACCGCCACAAACGCCCACCGGCGCCGCGCGTGCTTGCTTCGCCGGCGGCGTTCCCGGGCCTGCGCTCCCGCGCTCCGGGGGCGGCGCCGATCGCGAGTGGTCTTTTCTTCGGCCATGGCCCTTACTCCCCTTGCGCTTCCCGGCCGCAGCGCAGGATCTCATCGGCGAGCATGGTAACCGTGCCGGCGCCGATGGTGAGCACCACGTCCCCCGGTTTCGCGATACCGATGACCTGCTCCGCGACGGCGGAAAAGTCCGGCTGGAAATGCCATTCGCAGCTCAGCTTCTCACCGATGATGCGGGAATCCACTCCCTCCACCGGCTGCTCACGCGCGCCGAAAATATCCAGCAGGACAACCTCGTCAGCCAGGGACAGGGCACGGGCGAATTCATCGGCGAAGTTCATGGTGCGGCTGTACAGGTGGGGCTGGAAGACCGCGATGATGCGTCCGGCGTCGGTCGCCTCGACCAGCTCCTTAGCGGCAGTGAGCACCGCGGTGACCTCGGTCGGGTGGTGCGCGTAATCGTCGTAGACCCGCACGCCACGGGCCTCACCGTGGTACTCAAAACGGCGGCGCACACCGTCGAAGTCGGCGACTCCGGCGATGACCTTCTCCAGGTCCGCGCCAAGCAGTGCCCCGCCGGTGATCGCGGCGACCCCATTGAGCGTCATGTGGGCACCCGGGATGGCCACGCGGATGTCCTCGCAGCGTTCCTCCTGGCCGGGCAGGTTGAAGCGCACCTTCGCGGCAGTGCCACGCGCATCGGGGACCATCTCCTCGATGATCGCGGCGGCCGGGATATCCGGGTGCTGATCAGCGGCCGCGCGGGTGCCGTAGCCGACCACGGTGGGTTCCGCGCCCGCCGCGCGGACCCGGGCTGCCAGCGCGGCAGCGCCTGGGTCGTCGAGGCAGCACACCAGGTAGCCACCCGGGGTGACCTTCGTGGCGAACTCGTCGAAGATCGCCACATAGGCCTCTTCGGTGCCGTAGTAGTCGAGGTGATCCGGCTCGATATTCGTGATCACTGCGACTTCCGGGCTATAGGAGAGGAAGGAGCCATCGGACTCATCGGCCTCGGCGATGAAGATCTCCCCGGTGCCGTGGTGGGCGTTCGTGCCCGCACGATTCAACTGCCCGCCGATAGCGAACGATGGATCGAGGCTGGCGGCCTGCACGCCCACCACTGCCATCGAGGTCGTGGAGGTCTTCCCGTGGGTGCCCGCCAGCAGGAACGCGCGGCGATCAGCCATGAGGGCAGCGAGCACGTCGGAGCGGCGGACGATGGGGATCCCGGCCTCGCGGGCGGCGGTGAGCTCGGGATTATCCTGCGGAATCGCGGCGAAGGAGGTCACGACAACCGTCGGCAGCTCCGCGCCACCGGTGACGTTGGTGGCGTCGTGTCCGATGGCGACCTCCGCCCCGGCTGCACGCAGCGCCAGAACGCTGCGGGAATCCTTCATGTCGGAGCCGGTCACGCTGTAGCCCCGGGCTAGCAGGATTCGGGCGATGCCGGACATCCCGGCCCCGCCGATACCCACCATGTGGGTGCGACTCAGATCAATCTGTTCAGGCTGCGTGGTCATGGGATCCTCAATCTTCGTGGGAAGGGCTGTTGCCTTGAAAGGGGTGTCGTAGTGGTCGCGCCGGGCGAGGCCACCTGCCGGTGCCGGGCCTCGGCGTCCGGTTGACGCGGGTACGGGCGCCTATCCAGCGGCGGTAAGCAGGGCGCGGGCGATCTCGTCCGCGGCGTCGCGGTGACCGGCGGACTCGGCGGCCGCGCTGGCCTGGGCGAGGCGCTGCTCGTCGCCGAGCAGTGCGGTGACCTCCGAGGCGACGCGCACGCCGTCGAGCTCTGCGTCGGGGACAATCACCCCGCCACCGGCGTCGACGACGGGGCGGGCGTTGAGCTCCTGCTCCCCGTTACCGTGCGGCAGCGGGACGTAGATGCCAGGCAGGCCGACGGCGGAGACCTCGGCGACGGTCATCGCGCCCGCGCGGCACAGGACCGCGTCGGCTGCGGCGAGCGCGAGATCCATGCGGTCGATGTACGGCACCGCCCGGTAGCGGGGTACGGTGTCGAATTCGGGTGCGGTGATCTCGTTCTTCTTGCCGAAGGCATGGAGGACGCCCACGCCCGCCTCGTGGAGGGCATCGGCGGCGTCGACGACCCCGCGGTTGATGCTGGCCGCCCCCTGGGAACCACCGGTGACCAGCAAAACCGGCCCATCGGGGTCAAGGCCAAAGAACTCGCGAGCCTCGGCACGCAGCGCTGCGCGGTCGAGGTTCAACACGGACTCCTTGACCGGGATGCCCACAATCTTCTCGCCCTTGAGCCCCGAGCCCGGCACCGCGGCCAGCGCGGTCCCGCCCAGGCGCACGCCCAGCTTGTTGGACATGCCGGCGCGAGCATTGGCCTCGTGCACGAAGAACGGGATTCCCAGCGAACGGGCGGCGAGATAAGCCGGAGCGGAGACGTAGCCGCCGAAGCCGATGAGGACGTCCGCCTGGACGTCACGGAGGTGGGCCTTGGTCTCGTCGATGGCCTGCTTCAGACGCAGCGGCAGGGTGAACAGGTCCTTATTCACCTTCCGCGGGACCGGAACGGGCGGGATCATGCGCAGGTCGAAGCCGCGGTCAGGCACGATGGAGGCTTCCAGTCCCTTGGGGCTTCCCAGTGCGGTGATCCGGGCGTTCGGAGCCAGGCGCTTCACAGCCTCGGCGACTGCGAGCGCTGGCTCGATGTGGCCAGCGGTGCCGCCTCCTGCGACGACCACCGATGGTGCGGCATCGGTGCTCGTGCCAGCCGGATGATCCTCCCGGTGTGTGCTGTGGGCCATGGGTTTCTACTTCCTCCTCGGCGAGTAGCGGTTCTCGCTACTACGGCTTCGACGTTGCGGCAGTGGTTCCTGCCGGTGCCAGGTGTTAGTGCCATCGTAATCCGGCACGCGATCGCGGTGCGGCAGCCGCTGCTGCGCGCGACGGTTCCGGTCACGTTCGCGGCGGACATCCTGCCCCGCAGTGCCCGCGGTGGACTCCCGGCGAGTCACCGGACGGCCGTAGCGCTGAGTGGTGTTGCGACGCTCGATGCGGCGCTCCTCCCCAGCCCGATACGGCAGCGGCTCAGGCAGCAGGAACATCCGGTCGAAGAGGCTGCGCCCCTCGTGTTGCATCGAGGAGATTGCCTTGGGCTCGTGTCGTGCGCAATTGGCAAGGAGGCCGAGCGAGCCCAGAGTGATGACCATGGAGGTACCACCCGCGGAGATCAGCGGCAGCTGGATACCCGTCATCGGCATCAGCCCCACGACGTAGGAAATGTTGTACAGCGCCTGCACGACGATGCCCAGGGTCAGCGTTGCGGCGAGCATGGACAGGAACGGATCTGCCTGCGCCAGGGCAGTTCGGATGCCGAACCAGCCGAGCACCGCAAAGAGCACGACCACGAGGCTGGCCCCAACCCAGCCGAGCTCCTCCCCGATGATTGCGAAAATGAAGTCATTCTTCGCCTCCGGCAGGTAGTACCACTTCGCGCGGGATTGCCCCAGCCCGGCGCCAGTCAAGGAGCCGTCCGAGAGGCTCAGCAGCCCCTGATAGGACTGGTACGACGGCCCACTGGTGCTGCCTTCCCGGAAGTTCAGGAACAGTGTGTCTTTCCACGTCGTAATGCGGTCACTTCGGTAGGCCTGGGCGATGGTCGCACCGGTGGCCAACAGCGCGATGACACCGCCGACAACGGCGATGAGGCGGGCCGAGACACCGGAGAAGAAGAACAAAGCCATCAACACGATGCCCACGGTGAGCATCATGCCGAGGTCCTTCTGCAGCAGAACCAGAAGCACCATGGCCGTGCCCACAGCCAGGAATCGGCCAAGGACGGGACGGAATTCGTCGGACTGGCGATTCTTGGAGCTGATCTCCGCCGCACCCCACACAGCCAGCGCCACCTTGGACAGCTCGGAGGGCTGGATGCCGAAGGAACCGACACGGATCCACGAGTGGGATCCGATCTCTGCGCCGACACCAACCCCGGGGATGAACAAGGCGAGCTGTAGGAACAGCGCGAGGCCGAGCAGCCACGGGGAGATGGCCTTGATCGTGTCCGAACGCAGCCGCAGGGCAAGCCAAGCGACGACGAGGCCAATGATGACGTAGAGGGCCTGGTTGAGGAATACGGACCACACGGAGGTATCCGGCGTGCGTGCCGTCACCATCGAGGAGGACAGAACCATCGTCAAACCAATGGCAGTAAGCATCAAGGTGATGCAGAGGATCACCTTATAGTTCAGCTGCGGGGTGTCCAGCACCGCCTTCATCTTGGCTCCCACGCCCTTGGCTGTGGAGTTCTTCCCACCATCGCTGGGCTTCGACTGTGCGTGATCCGTGCGGCGGCGAGGGTACTCGGTGCGGGTGGGTTGGCGCCGGGCACGATCACGGTCTGAGCCGTGGTGTGAAGTCATAGTCATTAGCTCTCGCCCTCCCGTTCGCTGGTGCTTGCGTGGGCACCCGTGCCCCTAGCGTAGGCGGCGAAGAGGTCTCCGCGCTGTGCCATGCCGGTGTACATGTCCAGAGACGCCGCGGCGGGCGCAAGGACAACACTGTCCCCTGGTGTAGCGAGGGTGCGGGCGGCTGCCACTGCCTCGGCCATGGCTTCCTCTGGGTCGGTGTTCGAGACCTCCGTGACAGGCAGGTCTGGGAACTGTGCCGCCAGTTCATGAATGATCTCCGAGCGGTCACAGCCGAGCACGACCGCGCCTCGCAGCCCAGGTCCGACAGCGGCGATGAGGTCGTGAACCTCCGCGCCCTTGAGCTGGCCGCCGGCTACCCACACGATGTTTTCTAGCCCGCCGAGCGCTGCAATGGCTGCGTGCGGGTTCGTGGCCTTGGAGTTATCAATCCAGATCACCCCTTCTGCCAAGTGCACGGCTTGGCCGCGGTGCGCCTGCACTTCGAAGCCGTGCAGTGCCTGCGAAATGACTACTGGCGGCACATCGAAAGCTCGCACGAGGGCGCTGGCCGCCACTGCGTCGGCGATGCCAGCCGGGCCCGGTGGGGAGATCGCCTCCGCCGAGGCGATGGGAGTGACCTTCAGTTCACCGTTCTCGGCGGTGGATACCTCGGTGATGACCGCCCCTTCCTCGGTCTCAACCACGCCCACAACGAGCGGGAAATGCGCCTGAGCGAGTACCTCGGCAGGGTCCTGCATACTGCAGGCCACCACAGGAGGGATTCCGTTGTTGTGAGCGAGTTCACGGACGAGTTGCTCGTCCACCGCCACCACTGGGCGCGGTCCCCGAAGGGCGCGGAGCTTATCCCCGGCGTAGCCCGCCATGGAACCATGCCAATCCAGGTGATCCTCCGCGAGATTGAGCAGCACGCCGGTGTCCGGGGTGAAGCTGGGCGCCCAGTGCAGCTGGAAGCTGGAGACTTCGGCAACGAGGTAGTCCGCGCGCTCGTCGGCGACCAACGCGACCCCCGGCGGCGTACCGATGTTGCCGACCGATACGGCGGCCAGACCTGCTGCCTGCAGCATGGCCGTGGCCATCGCAGTCGCAGTGGTCTTGCCGTTCGTTCCGGTAATCGCAATCCAGGTGCGCGGGGCCCCGAAAGCTCCGGCTTGGTCCGCAAGCCAGGCTGCCTCGATATCCCCGATCACCGGCACGCCCGCGTCCTGGGCCGCGAGCAGCAGCTCGGAGTCCGGGCGCCAGCCCGGCGAGGTGATGAGCAGCGCTGGCGCGGTCTCCGTCGAAGAAACCGCGGCTATGGCCTCGACAGTGTTGAGATCCGCAGTCTGGGCGCGGTCGTCGACCACCTTGAAGCGTCCACCGATACCCTCGAGCATGGCGACGATTCCCTTCCCCGCCACGCCAGCGCCGGCGACAAAGACCTCCCGCGAGCGCATGATGTCAACGGCGGACTGGGGTTGAAGGATCGATTCGGTGGACATGGTGGGCCCTCTTTCGCGGGTTTAGAGGCTCGTGGCGGTCAGCCACTGGCCGTAGAACAGGCCGAAGCCGGTCATCGCGGCCAGGGCTGCAAGCAGCCAGAAGCGGATGACGACGGTGGTCTCAGCCCAACCGCCATTCTCGAAGTGGTGGTGGATCGGCGCCATGCGGAACACACGCTTGCCGGTTGTCTTGAAGTAGGTCACCTGGATGACCACGGAGACGGTCTCCAGGACGAAGATCGCGCCCACGATGATCATCAGCAGCTCGGTGTGGGAGGTTATGGACAGGCCTGCGACGAGTCCGCCGAGGGCCAGCGAGCCGGTGTCCCCCATGAAGATCTTCGCTGGGGAGGCGTTCCACCACAGGAAACCGAGGCAGGCACCCAGCGCGGCGGAAGCCAGCATCGCCAGGTCCAGCGGATCGCGCACGAAGTAGCACCCGGCCGCCGCGCCATCGGCGCAGGAGTTGCGGAACTGCCAGAAGGTGATGAGCACGTACACCCCCATCACGATGGCGGTGACACCGGACGCCAGCCCGTCCAGGCCGTCCGTGAGGTTCACGGCATTCGACCAGGCGGAGATAACGATGTTGATGAAGATCAAAAATAGGATCATGCCGATGACGGTGCCGCCCACGGCGATGTTGAACGTCGGCATCTCCCGGACGAAGGAGAGGTACGTCGATCCCGGGGTGAGGTCGTTGGAGTCCGGGAATTGCAGAATCAGCACGCCGAAGGCGATGGCGATGACCAGCTGGCAGATGAGCTTCGCCCGGGCATTGAGCCCCAGGTTCCGGCCCTTGACCAGCTTGATGTAGTCATCGGCGAAGCCCACCCCGCCCAGGGCGAGGGTCAGGCCCAGCACCAGCCAGCCGGATACTCCGGGGCCGGTTCCGGTGAAGATTAGCCCGACCAGCGCCGCGACAATATAGCCGAGGGTGATACCCACGAGGATGGCGATGCCACCCATCGTGGGAGTGCCGCGCTTCTTCAGGTGGGACTTTGGCCCCTCCTCGCGGATCTCCTGGCCCAGTCCTTCGTCCGAGAACTTCCGGATGAGAACCGGGGTAAAAAGTACAGCCGCGAGGAACGCCACGGCGCCCGCGATGAAGATCTGCATCATGGGTTTTCCTTATGCTCCTTCGTCCGCCAAAAGCCCTTCGGCGACCGCCCAGAGACCATCAGAGTAAGACGCCTTCACGAGCACAACATCCTTGGGTTTGACATGTTGATCCACAAAATTCACTGCCGCGTCGACGTCCTCGACGCTGCGGGTATCCACACCGTGCTCCCGCGCCGCATCGGCGATGGCACGCTGGTTGATCCCGGTGCCAACGATCACGGCGTGGTCGATGCCCCGGGTGCCGAGGAACTTACCTAGCTCGGTGTGCTCCTCGGCGGATTCCTCACCCAGCTCGCCCATCTGCCCCAGCACAGCCCAGCTGTTGGCCTCTGGGCGGCCACCGGCCGTGTACGCCAGGGCGTCGATGCCGGCGCGCATGGACTCCGGGTTGGCGTTGTAGGAATCGTTGATAATAGTCGCACCATCGGCCCGGGTTCGCACATCCATGCGGTTGGCGCTGGCGGCGACATGATTACCCAGCACGCGTGCCACCGATGCCGGCAACATCCCGGACTCGACCGCCACCGCAGCGGCAGCGAGTGCGTTAGAGACCTGGTGGGCGCCGAACACGCCCAGGCGGATGTCCACCGGCTCACCGTACGGGTGGTGCAGGCGGAAGGATGCCCTGGCGACTTCGTCCAAGCGAATATCACTCGCCCAGTAGTCAGCCTGCTCCCCCGTCTTGGAACGCTCGTCGAGCGCGAAGGTCACGACCCGTGCACGAGTGCGGTGCCGCATGGCGATCACCGCATCGTCGTCCGCGTTGAGGATCGCGATGCCGCCATCCTCCGCAGCGGGAAGTGCTTCGACGAGCTCGCCCTTGGCCTGGGCGATCGCCTCCCGGGAGCCGAACTCCCCGAGGTGCGCGCTACCTACATTCAACTCAACGCCGATCTTCGGAGGTGTGATCGTGGCCAGGTGGGCAATGTGCCCCACACCGCGGGCAGACATCTCGGAGACCAGGAACTTCGTGCCCCGGCTCGCTCGCAGCGCGGTATAGGGCAGGCCAATCTCGTTGTTGAAGCTGCCCGGCGGGGCGACGGTCTCGCCCAGGTCGCCCAGCAGCGCGCCGATCAGGTCCTTCGTGGAGGTCTTTCCGGCCGAACCGGTGATACCCACGACGACCATGCTTTCTTCGTCGGCGAGGACGTCGGTGTTGTGGCGCGCGAGCTTGTCGACGGCGGCGAGCACCGCCGCCCCGTAGCCCTCGTCATCTGCACCGAAGACCGCCGAGTTATCGGTGCCGGCGGCCCGCTGGCTGGCCGGTGCCAGCAGCGCCGGGTAGCCCACGGGGCGGCCCACGATGGCCAGGGCGGCACCCTGCTCGCCTGCGGCGGCCACGTAGTCGTGCCCATCCACGGTGGCCCCGGGCAACGCCATGAAGATACTTCCCGGCGCAATCTTGCGCGAGTCGAACTCCACTGGTCCTTCCACGTGGGTCTCTTCGGCGGCGCCGTCAATCAATTCGCCACCCGTGATGGCGGCAATATCTCCTGCTGAAAGCTCAATCACTGCTTCGTCGCCTCTCGTTAGTCGCGGATCGTCGTGCTTGCCTGTTGGTCAACGTCCGGCCGCTGCTCAAGCGCGGCAGCGAGCTCCTCAAGGTCGGAGAACGGGTGAATCTCCCCGCGAACCTCCTGGCCCGTCTCGTGGCCCTTACCAGCCACCACGATCGCATCACCGGGGCGGGCCCATGCCACCGCAGCGCGGATGGCGTTGGCGCGGCCCGGGAAGTCGTCATAAAAAACCTTCTCGCCATTCGCATCGCGGCCCTTGGCAGCCTTGCGCACCCCGTCCAGGATCATCGAGCGAATCGGGGCGGGCTCCTCGTCGCGCGGGTTGTCGTCGGTGACGAAGACGGCGTCGGCGACCTTCGCAGCCTCCTCGCCCATCATGGGGCGCTTGTCGTGATCGCGGTTGCCGCCAGCTCCCAGCACGATGCCGATGCGACCTGTCGGAGACGGCAGGTAGTCGCTCAGAGTCCGCACGACGGCAGCGACGGCCCCCGGCTTGTGGGCGTAGTCCACCACCGCGAGGAAGGGCTGCCCGGCATCCACGGCCTGCATGCGGCCCGGCACCTGGACATCCTCGATGGCTGCTGCCGCGGCGTGCGGGTCCTCCCCCAGCTGCGCCACAGAGCTGATCGCGAGCAGGCTGTTCGCCACATTGAAAGAGCCGACGAGACCGATGTCGTAGCTAAATTGCTCGCCCTCGGCAGCCACGGAGATCTCTTGGCGTCCGGACGGGGTGACGTGAACGTCGGTGACCTGCCAGTCTGCACCGGACTGGTGCGCGGCCCCCACGGTCAGGGCCTGGTGTCCGGAGTCCGCAATCATGCCGGCGAGACGCTGGCCCCATTTGTCGTCGACGCAGACAACGGCGGCGGGCAGCTCCGCACCCTCGGCCTGGGCTTGGAGGAACAGCTGGGCCTTCGTTTCGAAGTAGTCCTCCATCGTCGGGTGGAAATCCAGGTGGTCCTGGCTCAGGTTGGTGAAGCCCGCGACGTCGAACTCGATGCCGGTCACCCGCCCCAGTGCGAGTGCGTGGGAGCTAACCTCCATGACCACGTGGGTCACCCCACGGTCGCGCATCTGCGCCAGCAGGGCCTGCATGGTCGGCGCCTCAGGGGTGGTGAGCTTCGTGGGGATTTGCTCGCCGTTGATCCGGGTGCCGGTGGTGCCGATGATGCCGACGCTGTGCTCGGCCATCAGGGCGCGCTCGATGAGGTACGTCGTGGTGGTTTTGCCCGAGGTGCCGGTGATGCCGATAACGCGTAGGTCCCGGCTCGGGTGGCCGTACACGGCCGCGGCAACGGGGCCCATCCAGCGCCGGACGTTATCGACAATCAGCAGCGGGAGGTCCGTATCAGCGAGGATCTCCGCCCCCTCGGCGTCCGTGAGGACGGCAGCGGCCCCGCTGTCAGCAGCGAAGGTCGCGCCGTGGACGCGGCTCCCCGGAACGGCGCAGAACAGGCCGCCGGGCTGGACGTCCGCGGAACCGATGGCGGCGGAGTCGACGGTGACGTCCTGATGTTTATCAGCGACGGTACCGCCGGAAAGTACCGCGAGTTCGCGGAGGGTTACCCCACTGGTGTTGCGGTCGGAATGGTCAGTGGCCTTGTGGGTTGCCATGTTATCGAGCCTCCAGCATGAGCCGTGGTGCCTTCGGGGAAGGCGGTACGTTGTAGTGATCCATCAACCAGGATGCAATGTTGTGGAAGATCGGCGCAGCCGAGCCCCCGCCGCCACCGCCTTCCTCGGTGCCGCGCTGCGGATTGTCCAACATGATCGCGACGACGAAGCGGGGGTTATCCGCCGGGGCGATGCCGGCAAAGGTGATCCAGTAGTTCGAGTTCGAATACGCGCCGGTGTCCGGATCAATCTGCTGGGCGGTGCCGGTCTTGCCGGCGATCTGGTAGCCCTCGACTGCGGCCGCGGCACCGGTACCGTTCTGCACACCGTTCGGGTCGCCCTGGGTGACCGACTGGAACATAGCGCGGACGGTCTTCGCCGTATCCGCAGACACGGCGCGCGTCTCGCTCTGGATTGGCTGCGGGACATCCTCCCCATCAGAGTTGGTGATGGACTTGACCAGGCGTGGCTGGACACGGACGCCGTCGTTAGCGATCGTCTGGTAGATGCTGGCCATTTGCAGCAGATTCATGGACATGCCCTGTCCGATGGGAAGGTTCGCAAAGGTACCGCCCGACCACTGGGAGAGCTCGGGCATGTAGCCCGCGGCCTCGTGCGGCATGCCCACGTCTGCGGCCTGCCCCACACCGAACTTCCGGAAGTACTCGTACATCTTGTCCTGACCGACGCGCTCGGCGAGCATCAGGGTGCCGACGTTGGAGGACTTCCCAAATACGCCGGTGGTGGTATACGGAGCCACGCCGTGCTCCCAGGCGTCGCGGACGGTAACACCAGCCATTTCAATGGAGCCAGGCACCTTCAGCACCTCGTCCGGAGTGGTCTTCTTCTCCTCGATAGCGGCGGCGGCCGTCATGATCTTGGCGATGGAGCCCGGCTCGAAAGTCTCTGCGGTGTTGCGGTCGCCGAAGGCCTTGTTGCTTCGGAGCTGTTTCTGCAGGTCGCCGTTGGGGTCAATGGTGTCGGAGCTGGCCATCGCGATGACCTCTGCAGACTTGGCATCCAGCACGACGGCCGAAGCGGACTCCGCCTTGGAGTTTTCCTTCGCCTGCTGCAGCTGCTGCTGAATGAAGGCCTGCGCGTCGAGGTCGAGGGTGAGCTCGAAATTATCACCATTGACCGGCGGGTGTTCGTCACGGGCGGAGCCTGGGATAGTGATGCCACCAGCGATGTCCAGGGTCTTGGAGCCATTGACCCCCTGCAGTCGGCTGTCCTGGGAGAGCTCCAAACCGAATTGGCCCTGATTATCGGAGCTGATCTTGCCGATGAGGTTCTGGGCCACCGCTCCATTGGGGTACTGGCGGATGTCCTGGCGTTCGGCAGTGATCTCCGGGAATTTTTCGGTGACCTTCTGCGCCACGTCGGGGGCGACGTTGCGGACGAGGACGGTGTAGGTGACCTTCTCATCGGTCAGCTTCTTGCGGAGGTCTTCCTTCTTCACCCGGCCTTCAGATGCCGGGATCATGTCTGGCAGCTCCTCAATGATCTGCTCGATGCGCTCGTCGGCTGGCGGAACCTCATCCGGGTTCGCCTGGTGCAGTTCGTCCATGTAGCCGCGCAGCTTGTTCGGCAACACGGAAAGTGACTTGGCTTCCATCGTATAGGCGAGATTGCGGCCCTCGCGGTCGACGATGGCGCCGCGTTGGGCTGGCTCGGCAATGACAGCGGTGCGCTGCGCGGCGGCGTGCTCCGCGAGAGATGGACCCGCGATGAGCTGAACCCAGGTCAGGCGCAGGATCAGCGCGAGGACAACGATAACGACGGCAAACAGAGACAACCGCAGGCGCTTGTTATAACGCTGCGGGCTGTTGTCGAGGAGCAGCAGCGCTCGCGTATTCCCCGAGCCGTCTGCCGGCCGACGGTTCCACTGCTGAGCCAACGGTGTGTGTCCTCCTCGATCTTTGTCTTCACAGTTGCAAGATCAGCATGGTTCTTGGGTTGGAGACGCAGATCTTCACTGGCCGGGACGCGGCGGTGTCCCGGAGGTTTTAGCGCTTAGAATCTTAGGCGCTGTGCGGCCTGTTACGGTCGCGGCGCGGCCGGTGGAGCCGGATTCGCTTCGGCCGGGGCCGCCTGCTCGGGCTGCGCTTCGGCTGGTGCCGCCTGCTCGGGCCGCTCGGCGTTCGCCGGTGCTGGTGCGGGTGCCGGGGCAGGCGCCGGAGCACCTTGGCCCTGGTTGGCATATGGAACGTCCCCGGAGTTCATGTTGCCGGCTGCTGCCGCGCCCGCCGGGCTAGACGGTGCCAACCCCGGGACATTGCGGGTTTCCTCCGGGGAGGAGGTCGCCTCGCGGGTTCGCTTATTTCCGGTGACGTCGACGATCCGGCGGTCCTTGGAGTTATCAGCGTCGCGGCGCTGCTCCACCTTGTCGCCCTTGGTCTCGAGGATTCCTGCCTGCCCCGGGGCAACCATGCCCAGCTCGGCAGCCTTCGCGGACAGGTTCTGCGCGGACCTCGCCTTTTCGACGTCTCGCTCCAGGGTGGTGATCTCGTTGGCGAGGGTCTTGGACTTAGCCTCTGCGTCCGTGATCTGGAAGGTCTTTTCCGTCGTCATGCCGGCGAGCAGCATAACGGCGACGGTGCTGATAATGCACGCGGCGACGGCGAAGGTTACGAAGCGGAAGACCCGGGAGTTTTCCTGTTTGATGGGCTGTAGTCGGCGGCCGCGTTCCGAGACGCGCTGCTGAGAGCCGAGGCGGCCCCGGTAGGCCGGAGCGCGGTGCAGGCTGCGACGAGGCTTGGCCGGCTGCTGCTTGAGCGAACGGGGTGCGCTGGTGCGCAGTCCTGCTCGTTCAGCCTTTGCAGCGGTCCTGGGGCGCTCCTTCAGCATTCCGGGATTCGTCATATCCTGTCCTTTGCCTAATTCTTCCGGCTCGTTGTGGGCTACGTGGTGCGGTGTGCGGTTGTTGTGAAGTTCTCTGTCGGGGTGGGGGCTGCTTAGTGCGGCGACGCCAACGGGTAGCGTGGCCCGTCTGCCCCGGAGGCGTGGGCGCCTATTCGTCGGGCTGCCCGGACCCTCACTGGGGCAGATCTGGAGTTTTCAGCTATCTCTTGCTCGCTGGCTTTTTCGGCCCCGCGAGTAAGGAGCTCGAACTCCGGTTCGGTGCCGGGCAGCTCGACTGGCAGCCCGGGCGGAGTTGAGGACTCGGTCATGCTCTTGAGCTGCTGCTTGACGATCTTGTCCTCGAGGGACTGGTAGCTCATGAAGACTCCGGCACCGTCGACGCGGAGCCAGCTGAAGGCTGCTGGGATGACGAGCTCGAGGCTTTCTAGTTCCGCGTTGACCTCGATTCTCAGCGCTTGGAAGGTTCGCTTGGCAGGGTGCCCGCCGGTCCGCCGTGCAGCCGCGGGAATGGTTGCGTAGAGCAGGTCTACGAGGCGTGCGGAGTTTTCGAAGGGCTCCTTCTCACGCTCGCGGATGACAGCGGAGGCGATCTTGCCTGCGAACTTCTCGTCTCCATAGCGCTTGAGGATGCGCGCAAGCTCGCCGTGCTCGTAGGTGTTGAGGATCTCTGCAGCGGTCAGTCGACTGCTGGGGTCCATCCGCATGTCCAGCGGGGCGTCGACACGATAAGCAAAACCACGATCCTCTTGGTCCAGCTGCATGGAGGACACCCCAAGGTCGAATAGGAACCCGGAGATGCCCTGCTCCCGGATATCGACCGCGAAGTCAGGGTTTTCGGAGAAGTGCTCCAGCGCTTCACCGATGCCATCGAAGCGGGTCTGATAGCTGAAGAAGCGCTGGCCGAAGCGCTCCAGGCGGTCCCGGGCCTCAGCAAGCGCATTGGGGTCCCGATCCAGTCCGATGACGATGGCGTTGGGGTACGCCTCGAGGAAGGCTTCGGTGTGGCCGCCGGCCCCCAGGGTGCCGTCCACGATGATGGGATGGTCCGGAGCGCTTTCTGCGGTCACGCCAAAGCCGACGAGTTCCACCATGCGCCGCCGCATGACGGGAACGTGACCCGGGTTGGCCGGATCGTGGGGGGTGCTGGCTGCCACGGTCACGCTCCTCTTGGCTCGTCGGTGTGTATCGAGTTGGCCGCCTGCCCTGTGGGGCGGGCGCCGTCATTCTGTTGGGGGTTGTCTTGGGTTGATATGAACAGGGCCTTGCCTGCGCGGGCGTGGGCTTGATGTTGGGGAAGTGCATCAAACGGTCACGTCTTCCGCCCAGGCAAGGGCCTGCACACATCATTGACATCGCCGGCATGATCGCAACCGGTCGATGTGGCATGGCGGGGCTAGAGGAAATTAGCGAAGGCTTCGTCGTCGCCTGCGGCGAAATCTGCCTCGTGGGCTGCGCTGTACTCCTCCCATGCCTGGGCGTCCCAGATCTCGAGGAAGTCCACCGAGCCGATGACGACGCACTCCTTCTTCAGCCCCGCGTATTCACGGTGCGCTGCGGAGACGGAGATACGCCCCTGCGAGTCGAGGTCCTGCTCGTCCGCGCTTGCTGCGAGGTTTCGCACGAAGGCGCGGGCTTGCGGGTTACTACGGCTCGCAGCTGCGGCCTTTCGGGCGCGGAGGAGGAACTCCTCGCGGGGGTAGATCGCGAGGCTGTGATCCTGCCCTTTAACGACCATCAGGCCATCCTTGAGCTCCTCGCGAAACTTCGCGGGAAGGGTGAGTCGCCCTTTGTCGTCGAGCTTCGGCGTGAAGGTGCCAAAGAACATGTCTTGTGACCCCTTTCGCCGTTTCCTCGTGCAGCCATGCCATGTTTTCGCTGTGAAGTTGTGTGTGGCTCTTGCGGTGCGTCCGACCTGGACCCGCGGGCTACCTGGGTTCAGGAAGCCCCCTCAATCGCCAACGCGCCCCACTTTACCCCACCTTGCGCCACCTTAACCACCCAGCGGACGTTTTTAGGCGGGTTTTTCTGAGGTTAGCGAAACAACCTGCGGGTTCACCGCAGAAGCAGGTGGGGAGCGTGAACTTCTCACCTTCGAAAGATGAGCCGCACCCGCCGAAAATAAGGCCTTCCTCGGTGACTCTGACCTTAAAATGCGCCATTCCGAGCCCGATCACGCCAATAGTGGGTGAAAGTGGGGATACGGAAAAGGGCACGAAAAAACCCTCGCCATATGGCGAGGGTTGTCAGGCTGTGTCGCGCTATTTCACTGACGGAAACTAGCGCTCGAAACGCTTACGGAACTTATCCTCCATGCGATCCCCCAAACCGCTATCCCCCTGACGGACAGCTCCACCTGCGGAGACCCGACGAGACTTCGCATTCTTCGCTGGAGCCGGCGAATCGCCGTTATTCAATGCGATCATTCCGCCACCCAGCATAACCAAGAAGCCCGCGACACTCAGAATCACGAACCACAGGGAGGCCTGCGCCAAAGCAATACCGCCGACCAGCAGGCAGATGCCGAGCATAATCAGCGAGATCGAGCGAATGTCGAAACGCACCCCCGTTGGCGTCGGGTCATCGCCGCCCTGAGCAAAGCGCGGATCTTCCGCGATCAAAGCCCGCTCGATCTCTGCGAGCATCTGCTTTTCTTGTTCCGAGAGAGCCATGACAGTCCTCGTTTCCCTCTACTGATCCTCCGCGTGGCCACAAAAATGCAGCACGCGACCTGATAACCCACTGTAGCGCGCTTCAGATCTTCATTTACTCCGGCGGAAGATCGCGCCAACGCCGCAGTCTGCTGGAAGCCACCCCGCCGCAGCGGGGCTTCCCCGTGTTTTGGTTACTACTCAAGTTTCCACTCTAACCAATGAGCAGGATTAAGTCAGCCCCAAATCCCTAAGCAGCCTGCAGGCCAAGCCCCAGCTCCATTCGGACACGCTCCAGAAGTTCGACGGAATCCGAGTAAACCCGATGGAACTCCGAGTCTGCTACGTCGCGCTCGAGTCCGATATCTGCCCGTTCCGCCAGCCTGGCGTGCTGCTCGAAGGAGTCAGCCCAGCCACAGAGATCGGGCCGCACGGCCCGGAGGCGCAGCCACGCCGAGCCTGCTGGTAGCCTGCGGCGAGCTGGCCGCTCGGCGTCGATAACAGCACCTGCAGCACGCAGCCCGGCGCGATAGGCGTAGACCACAGCCCGTGGCAGATCCCCATGCTCGAATGCCTCGTCGGCTTGCGCCAGTTGCGCGTCCGCACGCATCAAAAATTCCACTGGGCTGGGACGCAGCGCCCCCCTTGTCTTCGACATCACAGCCATCGCTACTCCCGCCTTTCCAGAACTTCCGTTTCGAAATTTTCACCCCTGACGTTAGAGCTCGCCACAGACACCCCTCGCCCGCTATTCGAACACTTGTTCTAATTGAGTTTTAGTGTCGCCCGCTGCACACCCCCGCGCCCGATACGTGGGACGATAACTTTATGAGCCAGCCCATCGCGCAACCCGACCGGGACCACCGCGTCTCCCTCGCACCTATCAGCCGCACGCTCTTCCTGCGACGCCTCGATGAACTTATTGCTTTGCATCTGAAGGCCATGGGTTATCCGCCGGAGGCATTCCGACAACGCCGCAGCCTGTGGCTCAGCAACGCCAACCACCCACACTTCACGAGCCTGGTGGCGCTTCTGCACTCACCCCAGGAAGAGCCAGATCCATCCAACCCAGCGCAGAAGATCGTGGGTGTGTGCTTTGGATTCCAGGGCAGCCGGGGAACCTGGTGGTACCAGCAGGTCAGCTACGGCCTGCTGGCTGCGGGAATGCCGCCGGAGGAAGTCACCGAAACGTTGGCGAACTACACCGAGATTTCGGAGATTCATGTTCTCCCGCACTTTCAGGGGTCTGGTATCGGCACGCGGCTACTAACGGAAGTCTTGGGCATCCTGCCGACCCGAGATGCGATGCTTTCCACCCCGGAGGTGCCCGGTGAGAACAATCATGCGTGGCACCTCTACCGCAGCTTGGGCTTCACTGATCTGCTGCGAGAACACCACTTCCCCGGTGACCCCCGCCCCTTCGGCATTCTTCGCAAGCGCCTGCACAACCCCCAAGTCAGCCCCACCACGGTGCCGGAACCAGCGTCAGGCGAAGACCGGGCAGCAGACTAGCCCCACGCACCGTTTGGGATCAGCCCCGCCTGTGACTGCCCCACCCCCACGGGGCGGCCACGCTGGTAGACGCTCCCCCCCGCGAGCTAGCGAACCATATCCTGGCCGTAGCCCGGCCCCCACGCCGGCGCCATCCCCAGGTTGTGCAGCACGTCCTGGGTCGCTCGCACATTATTCATCGTCATGAAGTGCAGGTTCGGCGCACCCTCCGCGATGAGACGCTCACTCATCTCGGTGGTGATATTAATGCCGACCTCGCGGACCGCATCACGGTTGGCGACTTCATCGCCAGCAGCGGCCTTTTCCAGGCGCTCGAGGATCTTCACGGGGACCTCGCCACCCGCCAATTCCATTTGGCGGCGCACGGAACGGATCGATGTGATCGGCATGAGTCCCGGAATCACGGGCTTTGCCCCATGAACCGGGTCGGCGGCGGCGAGCCTATCGCGCAGCCGGAGGTAGTTCTCCACGTCGAAGAACATCTGGGTAATCGAGTAGTCCGCGCCCAGACGGAGCTTGTGCAGGGTCACCTGCGTGTCCTGCTCCAGATCCTCGGCGCGGTAGTGCCCCTCTGGGAAGCTGGCGATACCGATATCGAAGTTCTCGCACTCCGGTGTGTTTCGGATCAGCTCGATGAGGTCGGAGGCATAGTTCAGCCCGCCGGGCGTGGGCTGCCATGTCCCGAGTGGGTCGCCCGGCGGGTCGCCGCGCAGCGCGAGAACGTTCGTCATGCCGCGGCGGGCGTAGTCCTGGAGCATGGCGCGCAGCTCTTCGGCCGAGTGGTCCACCAGGGTGAGGTGCATGAGGGTGGTCAGCGGCTTCGCCGCCAGCTGTTGGGCGACCTCCATCGTGCGCTCCCGGGTGAAGCCACCGGCCCCGTAGGTGATGGAGGCGAAGCTCACGCCGAGGTCGTGGAAGGCCTCCGCAGCGTTCCACAGCCGGGTTTGGGCGGCGTCGTCGCGCGGTGGCATGAATTCGACGGAGAACGGGATCTTGCCGGGGCTGTAGCCGCGGATAGCTTCGCTCACTGGAACCTGCAACGTGGGCTGTGGTGGTGTGCCGGGCAGCGGTGAGGCCTTCTCGTGGTGATCGTGGGGGTTGGATGCAGACATGAAGGAAATCATAGTAGACATCTCTGTCTAGGTCGTGTTCTGGGCTAACACTCGCGCCATGTCGGGTTCCCCCACCCCCACTCGCCTATCCGACCCCGCCCCGGTTGCGCCTGTTCGCCGGTGTCTGCAGCGACCTTTAGACTATGAGGCACAAGATCGAACCTTTGAAGCAGGGCTCTGCGTGCGATGTTTACTCAGCGTCCACGCCCCGCCCCGCCCACTGCCCCGAAAGGTGTGCTCTCTGTGACCACTCCGTCCTCCCCGCATGGGCTGTCGAGGATCTCCCAGCCACCCGTCGCGAACCAGCTCTTTAGTTGGCACCTGCGCGCTCCGCTTAAGGACGTTCCGGCTGCTGTCGACCGTGCCCTGGACGCCTACTTTGACCACAGTGCGGCCGAGTTTTCCGTGATCGCGCCCGAGTTCAATGACGCCATGGCGGTGTTGCGGGGCTTTGTCTTGGGCGGCGGAAAGCGTGTCCGACCAACTTTCGCCTGGGCTGGTTTCCGCGCCGGTTTGGAAGGCGGTGGGGCAGATAACAGCAGCATTCAGGACGTCGACCCGGCGAGCGTACTGCTGGCTCTCAGCGCCCTCGAGTTCGTTCAGGCGTGTGCGTTGATCCACGACGACATCATCGACGAGTCCGATACCCGCCGAGGTAACCCCACCACCCACCGAGTGTTCGAAAGCCAGCACCGTGAACGCGGCTGGTTTGGGTCCTCGGATCACTACGGCATCAGCCAGGCCATTCTGGCCGGTGACCTCGCGTTGAGCTGGGCAGATGACCTGCTTGCCACCGCCGGTCTGAGCCCATCGATTGTCGAGCGCGTGCGGGCCCCATGGCGCGCGATGCGTACCGAGGTGATCGCCGGTCAGCAGCTAGACATCGCGCTGGAAAATAACGGGAGCGAGTCGATCGCGGATGCCATGCAGGTGATCAACTTCAAGACTGCCAGCTACACCGTCGCCCGCCCGCTGCACATCGGAGCGGCCCTGGCAGGCGCTGATGAGCGCACGATCGAGCTGCTCCTGGAGTACGGAACGCTGGTGGGGCAAGCTTTCCAGCTTCGGGACGACCAGCTGGGCGTCTTTGGAGACCCGACCGTGACCGGCAAACCAAGCGGGGATGATCTACGCACCGGAAAGCGAACGGTATTGGTGAATACCGCTTTCGCGGAGTGCAGCCCGGCGCAGCTTGCCCGCCTGCGGGAAGATTTCGGCCCGTTGCCCGGCGCGGCGGAGCACACTGCGGAGCAGATCGACCGGATGCGCCAGATCATTCAGGACTGCGGGGCAGCGCAGCAGATCGAGAACAAGATCAACGACCTGTCCGAGCGGGCCATCTCTCTGGTTGAGGAGTCCTGGTTGGAAGGCAGCATCAGCGAGGAGCTCGTGGCCTTCGCACGTTTGCTGAGCGACCGGAGGTTCTAGGGCATGCCGATTTTTAGCGCGATCCCCTCCCCTCGCCAGGTTCTCGCCGCCACGCGCCGGATGATCGTTCCAACCACCCGCCCAACAACACGTGCCCGGGTCCCTGGGGATGTCGAGTCCGTCATTGTCGTGGGTGCGGGACTATCCGGTTTGGCGGCCGCGTGCCGGCTACAGGCCGCGGGCAAGCAGGTGACGTTGGTTGAGGCGAACTCCGAGGTCGGGGGCCGCTGCCGGACAGAGCGGCTGCGCAGCGACCACGGCGAGTTCTACGCCGACACCGGGGCGACGGTGCTGACGATGCCGGATCTGGTGGATAACCTGCTGCTGCATCTGGGGGTGGGCGCCGAAGAGGTTGGATGGGCATACCGCAAGCTGCGCCCGGCGTATCACGCGATGTTCGCCAGCGGCCGCGAGCTCGATGTCTACCCGGATGGCGACACGATGGAGCACGAGGTTCGTCGCTTCGCCGCTGGGAAGTACGGCGCCGACAGCACGGATACCGACCGGCTTGCCCGGGGATACCGCCAGCACCGCCGGTGGATCGGCAGGATCTTCGACGCTTCATTCGAATCCTTCATCGGCGCAGATTTCGATTCCGCCCTCGACGCCGTTGCGACCCCTGCCACCGCCAATGACATGGCGGACCTCGTGGAACTCGGCGCGTTCGGCAGCCTGGGTAAACGCACCTCCCGCCACCTGGGGGACGAAGAGCTAGCCCGAGTGTTCAGCTTCCAAGCCCTTTACGCTGGCGTGGCCCCAGCGAAGGCCCGGGCGGTCTATGGGGTGATCTCCCATATGGACACGACCATGGGTGTGTTCTACCCGCGCTTTGGCATGGGGGACGTTCCCGAGACCCTGGCCAGGGCCTTTCGCCTGGCTGGCGGGGAGTTGCGCTGCAACACCCGGGTGGACCGCATCGTCCACGACGGTGCGCGCGCCACGGGGATCCGAACCGCCGACGGCGAGCAGGTGGTCGCGGATGCCGTCATCGTCGCCGCGGATCTGCCCGTCGTGGAGGAACTATTGGGCTTTCCGGCACGACTTGCGGGACGGAAGCCGAATTGGTCCCCCTCCGCAGTCGTCGTGCATGGCAGCATCCCGGTGGACGTCACCGCGGCATGGCCGGGTGCAGACGCAGGCGGCCACCACCACACCATCAGCTTCGGCGAGGCGTGGGACGAGACCTTCGCCGAGCTCACCGCCCCACGCGGTCGAGCGGGACTCATGTCGGACCCATCGCTGCTAGTGACCCGCCCAGCGGTGACGACCCCCGAGCGGCTGATCCACACCGAGGATGGCCGAACGGTCGAGCCGGTGAGCATTCTCGCCCCGGCGCCAAACCTGGACCGGGCGGGCGTGGATTGGGAAGCGATCGCCGAGAATTACGTCAAGGAGCTGCTGGGAGTGTTGGAGGGGCGAGGCTTTACTGGTCTGCAGGAACACCTGTCGGTGGCCAGGATCGATACCCCTCGGTTCTGGCAACAGCAGGGCCATGGCGGAGGCTCGCCGTTCGGGTTGGCCCATACCGTTGCGCAGACCGGCCCCTTCAGGCCGCGTAATTATCCGGTGGCAGGCCTGGAGAACGTGGTTCTGGCTGGCTCGTCCACTACCCCAGGTGTGGGCGTACCAACCACGCTACTTTCCGGCTCTTTGGCGGCACGCAGGATTATTGGCGGAGGTTCCATCCGATGAGCATGCAATTGAAGGAGTCGCAGGACCAGCCCGTCGCGACCGACCGACCTTTCACTGGGCACCCCGTCATTGCCCGCCCCACTGCGTGGCTGCGGGCTCAAAGCATGGGCAGCGCGATCCGCATGGGTCTGATCGGCTCAGTGATTCTCACGCTGTGTTCCTACACGGTGGGCGCGACCCGCGAACGCGGCGGCATCGTGCAAGCTCTCGGCCTGGATTGGCTGGCCTTCGGGCACATGGCGGGAATCTTCTCCGTCGTGTTCTGGGTGGGCATTGCGCTGCTGGTGCTCAGTTGGGCGATCGTCGGCGGGCTCGTGCTCCGGCGCGGGCACGCCTTGCCGCAGCGGGCGATCGCCGCGTGGATCGGACCGATGGTGCTGGCAGCACCGTTGATGAGCCGCGATATTTACTCCTATTTGATGCAGGGGGCACTCGCGAAGGAGGGATTGGATGCCTACCGGGTGGGTGCGGCGGCCAACCCGGGTCCGATGCTCTACGAGGTCTCTGCCGACTGGCGCAACACCACCACCCCGTACGGCCCCGGCCACCTGTGGCTGGGCAAGGGTGTCACCACGATCACCGGGGATAACGTCACCGCCGGGATCTTCGCATTCAAGTTGCTGACCTTGGTCGCCTTCCTGGCACTGATCTGGGTGGTGCGCCGTCTAGCCTCCGAACTCGGCAGCGACCCCGACCTAGCGGTGTGGCTGGGGGTGGCCAATCCCCTGGTGATCCTGCATCTCATCGGCGGACTGCACACCGAGTCGATGATGATGGCGCTGGTGATGCTCGGGATTCTGGCGAGCCTGCGGCTGCGCCCCGTCCCCGGGCTGCTGCTGGGCAGCGTGCTGATTGCGGTCGGCGTGGCTTTGAAAGCCACTGCCGCGATCGCTCTGCCGTTCCTGGTCTGGATCGCCGTGGCCCGTATCGCCGGGCCCGCGCCCGGTGGCTGGATCAAGGAGACCGGCGCCCGGTTCGCCGCATTGCTGTGGACGGGTATCAGCTCCGTGGCGATTGTCGTGGCCGTCATGTTCGCCATCACCTGGGCCTCGGGGCAGACCTGGGGCTGGATCGCGGAGATGTCCGGCAACTCGAAGGTGATCAATCCGCTGGCTGCCCCCACGATGCTGGCCAGTACCCTGGAGCCCTTCATCTCCCGCATCAACGACGACATCGGCTTCAATGTCCTGGTCGGCATCTTCCGGCCGATCTCGATGGTCATCATGCTGATCGGCCTGGTCGTGGTGTGGTGGCTCTTCCGCCACGACATCCGCCGCGCCCTGCTGGGTGCCACCTTGGCCTACGCGGTGACCTGCGTGTTCAACTCGGTGGTGCTGCCCTGGTATTACGTCGCACCACTGGTGATCGTGGGCGTGTGCATCCGCGACCGCCGGGCGGTGTTTATCGTGGCCTGGTTGAGCGCGGTGCTGTGCTTCATGTTCGACGGCGGCGGCAACAACCGGCTCTACGTTCTGTGGTGGGTCATCGCCATCGGGCTGGTGATGTGGTTCGCGCTACGCGCCACCTTGGGCTTCGCGCCCGGCATGCCGGAAGAGCAGGCCGAGCCGTGGCCGAAGGCCGCTAAATCAGCGCCATCGCCTGGGCCCGGCGGCGAACCTCGCGAGCCAAGTGCCCGTGCAGCGCATCAACCGGCCGGCCCGGCAGGGAGTCGTCCTCAGTAAAGAGGTACTCCAGGATCTCCGTGGGCTGGTAGCCACCGTCGAGTAGGAGGGCGACCACCCCGGGGAGGAAGCGGGTGACCTGGCCGTCCTCGTCGAAGAAGCGGGCGGGGAGGTAGCGCACGCCGTCGATCTTGGTGTCGAGGATCTTTTTCTTCTGCACCAGGTCCAGGATCTTGCTCTGCCCCACCCCCATCCGTTGGGCGGCCTCGGGGATGCTCAGCAGCTCCTCGCCCGCGGGCAGGCCGCCGGCGGCTTCCTGCAACACGCCGCTTGTCACGCGGCCGCGATCGGAGCGGCTTTTGGCTGCTGGGGTGGCCTCTGGGCGGGAAGACTGCGGGTCCGGCTGTGTGGAGTTGCTCATGGCTGCCATTGTATTCGACTGCGACAGGCTAGAATCGTTGACACCTTCAAGGCACGCTTGAGCCTCGGGGCGCCCCTGCGTCGCGTCCGGGCGCGGGTGGATCCCGACCTGCCCCTCCCCTTTCGGTCGACGCCCTGCGGATACAATGACCACGTTGTGCGCACAGTGGCACGACCTGGGGAAGAGCGGACGAAGAAAACATAAGCAAGGATTATCGGCAGTAACAGTGATGGAACCGCAACCCGGCAGCTACCTCGACGACCGCTATCACCTGGGCGCCAAGATCGCCAAGGGCGGAATGTCGACGGTCTACCATGCCGTGGACACTCGCCTGGACCGTGAGGTCGCGGTGAAAATCATGAACCCGGAGCTTGCCACCGATCCGACTTTCCGCACCCGCTTCGAGCGGGAGGCAAGGGCAGTCGCGAAGCTCACGCACCCGGACCTGGTCAACGTCTTCGACCAGGGCGAGGACGGCCCGTTCGTCTTCCTCGTCATGGAACTCGTGGACGGCGGTTCGCTGCGGGAGCTGCTCCGGGAGCGCGGCCCAATGCCGCCGCACGCCGCGCTTTCGGTCATGGAGCCGGTGCTCACCGCGCTATCGGTTGCTCACACCACGGGCATGATCCACCGTGACATCAAGCCGGATAACGTGCTGATCAGCGCCAATCACCAGGTCAAGCTCGCGGACTTCGGGCTCGTCCGCGCGGTCTCGACGGGTTCGGGTGAGGCGGCGCGCACCTCCGCCACCGGGCAGGTCATCGGCACCGTCGCCTACCTTTCGCCCGAACAGGTCCAGGGGCATTCCCTGGGCGCGGCCTCCGATGTCTATTCCGCCGGGGTGCTGCTCTACGAGCTGCTGACCGGCGAGACCCCGTTCAACGGTGGCAGCCCCGTCGAAACTGCACTGAGCCGGCTCACCCAGAACGTCCCCGCCCCCTCTGAGATCATCGAC
Organism: Corynebacterium urealyticum; assembly: GCA_020741275.1. Lineage (GTDB taxonomy): Bacteria > Actinomycetota > Actinomycetes > Mycobacteriales > Mycobacteriaceae > Corynebacterium > Corynebacterium urealyticum_A. The sequence continues at coordinate 25,472 of DYZK01000114.1, read as the reverse complement.
GGGGTGCCGCCGGAGATCGACGATCTGGTGCTGCGGGCCTGTCAGCGGACACCGGAGGATCGCTTCGCGGACGGTTCCGAGTTCCTCGCCGCAGTCCGCCAGACCGCCGCGGAGCTCCAGCTTCCGGCTTTCCGGGTACCCGTCCCGGCCGAATCCGCCGTGCAGCACGCCCTGGCAGGCTCGAGCTTCACCGACCGCCTGGCCTGGGACGACGAGGCGATGTCCACCCGAGCGGTCACTCTCGACCCCGCGGCTGGCACCCACGAGCACGGGGACACTGCGGAGACCCGCTACACGGCTCCGGACCAGACTCACGAGACGTCGGAGACGGCTCTGGTCGACCCCTACGGGGATTACTCCCCCGCCGAGGCTGACCAGGGCTATAACCAGTGGGCCGAGCCAGGCCATCAGTGGGCAGAGCCCGGCGACCAGTGGGCCGATCCAGGCCAACCCCAGGAGTATGGGGCTGCGCCGGGCTACGCGGAGCCCCAGCACTACCCCGCTGCTCCCGCCGGCTACCCGCCGCAGCAATCCGCCGGCTACCCGGCACCCGAGCACCGCCCCACGCCCCCACCGGCGCCAACGAAGAAGCTCAGCAACCGCTCCACAGTCAAGGGTCTGCTGTGGACCGCGATCATCACCGCGCTGGTGATCGCGATCGGCCTCGGTGGTTGGTGGCTGACCTCGGGCCGCTACGGTCAGATCCCCTCGGTCATCGGTCTCGACCGAGAAACGGCGGTCGTCAAAGTCGAGGACGCAGGCTTCGTCTCCCAGGTAGACGAGCAGTTCTCCGACGACCACCCGGCGAAAGAAGTGATGGGGACCGATCCCCCTTTTGGTGAGCGAGCACCGAAGGGTAGCCAGGTTTCGGTGCTCGTCAGCCTCGGGGCCCCCACCGTCCCGATTCCTGGTGAGACAGATACGGCGGAGACCTATTCCGCCAAGCTGACCTCCCGCACCCTCGTCGCCGAGATCGGCGAGGAGGTCTACTCCGACGACGCCAAGAAGGGCACCGTCGCCGAGGTCTCCCCCTCTCCCGGCAGCGAGGTCCGCACCGGGTCCACGGTGACCATTCACGTCTCCCGCGGGCCGAGGCCGGTCCGAGTGCCGGGCGTGGAGGGTCAGAAGCTTGACCGGGCGAAGAAGACCCTGGAGGCCGCCGGCTTGAAGGTGGGCAAGACGATCAAGGAGTTCGACGCCGACGCTGCCCCGGACACCGTCCTGCGCACCACGCCGTCGAAGGGCACGGAGGTGCCGAGCAAGTCCGAGGTCACCATCGTGGTCAACAATGCCACGGAGGTCCCGGATATCACGGGGCTGAGCAAGTCGGAGGCCATCGCTGAGCTGCGGGATGCGGGCCTAGACCCGGTCGACGACGGCGAGGTGTATGACGAGGACGTATCCGGCGGCGATGTCGCTTCCCAGTCGCCGAAGGCGGGCACTGTCGTCGACCCGTCCCGGGACACGCAGGTGAAGTTCAAGGTCTCCAATACCGAGTCGGTCCCCTTCGTGTTAGGGATGCGGGCGGAGAAGGCGCGGGAAAAGCTAGCCGACGCAGGCTTCGAAGTCGAGATTTCGGGCCCGGAGGACGGCCTGGTCTGGAGCCAGTCGCCGAACACAGGCCGGACGGCGCAGCGGGGCGACACGGTACGGATCTCGACCTTCTAGGCCCTGCTGGGGAGTTTTCTAGGCCCTGCGGTGCACTCGGGCCTTCCCCGTTAACTCACTCGCCGGACAGCTACCAGCTGCCGTGTTCCCCCTCTGAAGTACTGACCCCACGAAGTCGGCTGGAGAAGACAACAACCCCGGCGGAAGGAAGTATTCCTTCCGCCGGGGTTGCTAGCTGTGCGCGACCGCTGCGGACCAGCGCTGGCTATGGGGACCGCAGGCGTGGGAGGGCTGGTATCTCCTCCTGCCGTGGGGACCAGCGCTGGCTATGGGGACCGCAGCCTAGTTGCGGAGCATCTCCGCGACGAGGAACGCCAGCTCCAGGGACTGCTGGGTGTTCATGCGTGGATCGACGGTCGTGTCGTAGCGCTTCGGCAGGTCCACGTCGGTGATGGACTGTCCGCCACCGACGACCTCGGTGACGTCGTCGCCCGTGAGCTCTACGTGCACGCCGCCCGGGTGGGAGCCGAGTGCGCGGTGGACCTCGAAGAAGCCCTGGACCTCGTCGATGATGCGGTCGAAGTCGCGGGTCTTGTAGCCATTGGAGCTGGTGTAGGTGTTGCCGTGCATCGGGTCGGTCTGCCAGATGACCTTGTGTCCGGTGGCTTCCACGGCCTCCACGATCGGTGGCAGGACGTCGCGGATCTTGTCGTAGCCCATGCGGGTGATCAGCGTCAGTCGACCCGGATCGTTGTGCGGGTCGAGGCGGTGGACGTACTGCACGGCCTCCTCCGGGGTGGTCGTCGGCCCGATCTTCACGCCGACCGGGTTACCGATCAGCGAAGCGAAGTGGATGTGGGCGTCGTCCAACCCGCGGGTGCGCTCGCCGATCCACACCTGGTGCGCGGAGAGGTTGTAGAGCACGTCCTTACCCTCTTCGTCGTGGGCCAGGCGCAGCATGCCGCGCTCGTAGTCCAGGACGAGGGCCTCGTGGGAGGCGTAGATGTCCGCGGTGTGCAGGGTGGAGGAGGTCACGCCACAGGCGCTCATGAACTCCAGACCGCGGTCGATCTCCTGGGCAAGGGCCTCGTAGCGGGCGCCTGCCGGGGAGTTGGCGACGAATTCGCGGTTCCACTCGTGCAGCTTGTACAGGTCCGCGGTCCCCGAGCCGGTCAGCGCGCGGATGAGGTTCATGGTCGCCGAGGAGTTCGCGTAGGCGCGCACCATTCGGGACGGGTCGTGGGCGCGGGCTTCCTCGGTGGCCTCGTGGCCGTTGACGAGGTCGCCGCGGTAGTTCAGCAGACCGTTGGAGTCGCGGTCGGCGGAGCGCGGCTTCGCGTACTGGCCTGCGATGCGAGCCATCTTCACCACGGGGGTGGACGCCCCGTAGGTCAGGACGACCGCCATCTGCAGGAGGGTCTTGATGTTGCCGCGGATGTGCGGCTCGGTGTTGGACTCGAAGGTCTCGGCGCAGTCACCGACCTGCAGCAGGAAGGCCTTGCCCAGGGCGACGTCGGCGAGCTGCTTGCGCAGGCGACGGATCTCCGGGGCGACGACGATCGGCGGGACGGACTCGAGAATCCTCCGGACACGATAAGCATGATCCTTGTCCCAGCTCGGCTGCTGCTTGGCATCACGAGCAAAAACCTGGTCAAACTCCGCTGCGATATCGTTCGGCAGCGGTGGGAGGTCGGGCATCTCATCGATGGGGAGGTCAATAGTCCAAGACATGCCTGAAACTATACCCGAAATTGCCCTTGTGCTGCGCGTTAAGTGCGCTTACTCAGCGCAGCCATGCTCAGTCGGTACTTCACGGCGTTGAAGCGGGCGTCCACCAGCGCGTCGTGGGCCTTGGACGGGGCCTCCGGGAGCTGCGGTTTGCCCGCCATCTCCCACAGCTGACGCAGCTCCCGGGTGAAGTGTGGGATCTCGCGGGGCAGCTTGGTCATGTCCCCCCACAGTTGCGCCAGCGCCACGTGGTCGTATGCCCCCAGCCAGGCCCACAGTTCGGGCCAGTCGCGGCGGGTCGTGCCGGGTGGGAGGAGGAAGTCATAGAGCTGGTCGCGCATCTGCGTGCGGCTCATCCAGGCCGCGTGGGAGCGCGGAGGCAGCAGCGGCAGCACGTTGCGCTTGACCCATGGTCCGGCCGCTGACGCATCGAATTCCGTGGAGATCGCGTAGAATTCGCGACCATCCTCCGCGACAACACCGATGGAGATTAGGTCGATGGTGCAACCGTTTTCGATGAACTCGGTGTCATAAAAATAGCGCACTGCTACTGCTTTCTAGCTTCGCGTCTGGGTGGAGCTTGCGCACTGCTGGCGCTGCGTGGGGCGTTGTACCGCCGTCGAGTGTAGCCGGGCTGAGCCCGCGCGGGGCAAAGCCGGCGGATAAAGGATCCACTTGAGCACCGGCACCTTGCCGACGTTGTAGAACAGGGTCCCGGCGAACAGGCACGCAGCAAAGCCAATGAGCATGAGCGGGTAGGTCTCGGCGAGGAACCCGAAGCGCTCGGGGTCGCTATCGGCCAGGCCGCGGGCGCCGACGTCCATAAACAGCCACATCATCGCGTGGTGGCTGACATAAATCGGCAGCGTGTTGGCACCGACGAAGGTCAGGAAGCGGTTGACCAGCGGGGTGTTGCTCAGCCACACGGCCAGCACCACGCCAAACGGCACGGCGGTGAAGGTGCGGATGAGCGCGAGGAGGGCGTTCTGGCTGGAGATGACGATGTCCCAACCTTCGAAGACCACCGCCTCCATGTAGCGGTACACGAACTCCCAGGCCACAAAGATCCCGAAGGTGCCGAGGATGACCGCCGCGTTGCCGACCTTATTGGCCAGGGCAAAGAACCACGTGCGGAAATGCAGACCCGCAAAGAAGATCGGCATGTAGATGAAGGCCTGGCGGAAGCTCTGGGTCTGCACCCAGCCGGTCATCATGCCTGCACAGATGGGAACGAAAGAGAGCGCCAGGGCCACGACGGCGGGCTGGCTACGCAGCAACCACGCGACAATGTTGTAAACCATCAGCGTGTAGAGGAACCACAGCCCAGGATCGCCGAACAGTATCGCCTGGATCAGGTGCGACAGGTCGGCATTGCCCGCCATGTTGAGGCGGATCAGCGCCTGGAAAGGGGTGAAGACCAGATAGGGAACGAGCAGAAACCACAGGCGGCGGTACCACAGGTCCCCCAGCGTGCGCTCCAGCACGCGGTGGGCGAAGAGCCCGGAGACGAGGAAGAACAGCGGCATGCGCAGCGGGTCGAGGAAGGAGGACAGCATCCCCAGCGGCGTGCTGGTGCCATCCGGAACCGCCGTGACGACGTGCATCAGGCACACGCCGATGATCGACAGGCCCTTGGCGGTGTCCGCCCACTCGACGCGGCTCGCCTTGCGGGGCGTCGAGGCCGGCGCCGACGCGCTGCTCGCCGCGGTCGCGTCCGCGGTCTGCTCACTGCTCGTCTTGATGTTTGCTCCTCTATGCCAATGGGGCTCTGCCCTGCCCCGGTGTGTCTCCGTGGCCGGCAAGCCCCTGTTCGAAGCGCGACTTCTTAACGTTTTTTAAGAGTACACCACGCCCTCGCCGGGAGCGGAACCCTCCGGGTAGCCCTGACCTGCAGCGAGGGAGTTTTTCACGTCCGCGGCGTAGAAATCCTTCACGTACTCCTGGCCGCTGAGCTTGGCGAGTTCCTCCATCACGCGGTCGGTCAGCGCGCGGGCCTGCTGGTAGTCATCCCCGGCGTCCTTGAAATCGGCCGGATCGATCGGATCGCCCACGATGACGCCGCAGCGGTAGGGCCGCGGGATCCAGGAGCCGATCGGGTTGACCTTGTCCGTGTTGATCATCGCCACCGGGTAGACCTTCACGCCGGACTCCAGCGCGATGCGGGCCATACCGGTCTTGCCGCGGTAGAGGCGACCGTCCGGCGAGCGGGTGCCCTCCGGGTACATGCCCAGCGCGTCCCCCTTCTCCAGCACTCGCAGCGCGGTCTGAAGCGCGGCCTCCTGGGAGCCCTTGTCGGCGCGGTCGATCGGGACCTGCCCCACCGAGGAGAAGAACCAGCGCTGGATCGCGCCGACCACCCCTGGGGTGGTGAAGTATTCCTTCTTCGCCAGGAAGGTCAGCTGGCGCTTGTTCACCAGTGGGAAGTAGAAGGAGTCCATCACGGCGAGGTGGTTGGAGGCGAAGATCACCGGCCCGCCCGCTGGGGGCTTATCCAGCCCGCGGGTAAATGGCCGGTTGTAGATCCACAGCCACGGCCCGATGAAGACCTGCTTCAACCACCAGTAAGTCCGGTTCCGCATTTGGAAAAGTCTTGCCTTCCTAGAGTTAGCCTCGAGCGCCGAAGCCCCGATCGTGATTGGCCGCACGCCGCGAGGCCCGGGCTGCCCGGGGCTATAAGTTCTTTAATCCAGCGCCTGCGCTGCGAGTAGAGCCACGCCAATCATACCGGCGTCCCCACCCAGTTCCGCGGGAATGACGCGGGCTAGGAGCCGGCGACCTTGGCCGACGATGTTTTTCGCCATCTCCTCGCGGGCGGTTTCCAGGAAGAGATCAGCGTCGGCGCTCACTCCCCCGCCCAGGACGATGAGTTCCGGATCCAGGATGTCCTGCACCATCGCCAAACCGCGGCCGAGCCACTCGCCGACGTCCCGGACGATTTCGAGCCCCAGCTTGTCCCCGTCGCGGGCGGCCTTAACGATGTGGCGGCCGGAAATTTCCTCTGGCTGCCGGTGGAAGCGGGTGAAGAGCACGGATTCCGGGTAGGCCCGCTGCGCGATGCGGTCGTGGGCGGCCAGCTGTAGCGCGGAGCCCGAGCAGTAGCGCTCCAGGCAGCCCCGCTTACCGCAGGGGCAGGCCCGCCCGCCGGGCACCACCGTGATGTGGCCAAATTCGGGCGCGGTGCCGAAGGAGCCACGGTATAGCTCGCCGTTGTGCATCAGCGCGCCGCCCACCCCGGTGCCGATGGCGAACAGCGCCCACGTTCCGACCCCCTGGGCCGCGCCGCGGTGGTGCTCCCCGATGGCGGCGGCGTTGGCGTCGTGTTCCACGACGATGGGCAGCTTGATGCGGTTTTCCAGTCGGGCGACGACGTCGACGTCCTCCCACGGCAGGTGGGGCGCGAAACGGACGGTGCGCAGGTCGGGGGCCAGGAAACCCGCGATCGCCAGCCCCACCGCTCCGACCTTTGGGTGGCGGGCGCGCAGTGTGTCGACGACGCGGGCGATGGTGTCCTCCAAGGCCGGGGCTTCGGATGGGGTGGGCAGCTTCTCGAGGTCGACGATCGCACCGTCGGCGTCGATGACCGCCGCGCGGAGGTTCGTGCCCCCGATGTCCATACCGATCGTCAGCTGTGGGCGTTCAGCTGGTGCTTCCTGGTTGTGCACCGGCAACCTTTCTCGATTCAGGCGCGGAAATACCGGTGCCACGTAGCACCGGTATTTGCCGTGGTTCTCGCCCCTCGGTTGAGGCTGCCGCGGTCGTGTCGTGCGGCTGGCGAGTTGAGGTCCTTATAGAACTTACTTCTTCTTGACTGGGGAATTCCAACTGTGGCGCGGTGGTGTGCGCCGCCGTGGCTGCTGGTCGCCCCGCAGGACGTATTCCAGTTGCTGGGCGAGAACACGCCAGTCCCAGGCCTCCGCGACTCGCTCCTTCCCAGCTGCAGCCAGGTTTGCGGCGCGTTCCGGGTCGCTGAGTAGCGTACCGAGGCAGGAGGCGACGGCGGCCGTGTCACGCCCGTCCACGACCTCGCCGGTGACACCATCGATGACGGTTTCGGGTGCTCCCCCACCATCACCGGCCACGGTGACCCGGCCTGCGGCCTGCGCCTCGAGGAAAACGATGCCCAGCCCTTCAACGGAGAGCCCACCGCCCTGGGTGCGCACCGGCAGGGCGAAGACGTCCCCGAGGCTGTAGTAGCCCGCAAGCTCCGCTGGCTGCACCGGACCAGTGAAGGTCACATTCTGGGCGACGTTAAGCTTCTCGGCACGCCGCTGGAGCTTCTTCGCGTAGTCGCCAGGGCCGACGATCACGAGGTGGGCGTCCGGAACCTGTCGCAGGATCTCCGGCATCGCTGCCACGAGGGTGTCCTGCCCTTTCCTGGGAACCACCCTGCTGACCGCGACGATGACCCTCTTATTCTCGACGCCGACGCGTCGGCGCAGGCGCTCACGAGCCGCCTCGTCGGGGGCAAAACTCGCGGCATCGACGCCACCGGGCATGGGTTCCCACGCCGCATGGGGGCCGAACACTCCGGCAATACGGCCACGCACATAACGAGAGACGAAGGTGAGCGTGTCCACGTGGCGGCCAATATAACGGAGCACACCTCGGGCGCCGGGGAACATGGACCAGCCAACCTCGTGGCCGTGAGTGGAGGCCACCACCCGCGTCGCCCCGGCGGCGCGGGCGCTGGGCGCCAGCACAGCGAGCGGGGCCGCTGCGCCAAACCAGACGGTCTCGATGCGGTATTCGCGGATGAGCCGCCGCATGCGGCGCGCGACCTGCGGGGTGGGAAGCATGATCTTCCGGGGCCACCGCACGACGCGGTAGTCGACACCGGCGTCGAACTCGGCGGCCGCGTCGACGTCCTGGGTGGAGGCGAAGACCACGATGTTCTCCGCGGGAATCCCAGCGTGGGTGACCAGCGCATTGAGGTAGTCGCGAATGTAGGTCTGGATGCCCCCGAGGGTCGGTGGGAAGTCGTTCGTGACGACGAGGACCCGCGGGGCTGGGACACCGCTGTTCTGCTGCTCCGGCACGCCGGGTGGGACCTGCTAGTAGCGGACGGCGCCGACGATCGGCATGGAATCGACCGGAACCACCTGGACCGGGATGCCGTAGTCGGAGGCGTGGACAAGCTGACCGTCGCCGATGTACATGCCCACGTGGGTCGCACCTGGGTAGTAGGCAACGATGTCGCCTGGCTGCAGGTCGGAGGTGCCCACGCTCTGGCCGCCAGACAGCTGGGCCTGGGAGGTGCGTGGGATGGACTTGCCGATCTGCTGATAGGCCCAGACCATCAGGCCGGAGCAGTCAAAGGCGTCCGGACCGGCGGCACCCCAGCTGTACGGGGAGCCAAGCTTGCTCATCGCGGCGGCGACGGCGCCGGCGTAGTTACCCTTCGCGGCACCGCCTGCGGACTTCTTCAGCTTGCCGAGGAACTCGTCAACGTCGACGTCGATCGGCCCATTGCGGTCGACCCAGCGGCGGCGGTCCTCCGGGGAGAAGCCGTCGACGATGGTCTTGACCTCAGCCTTGAGCCGGTCCAGGTCCGCGGAGCGCTCGTTGAGCTTCTTCTCCTGGTAACGCAGCTCGTTGAGCCGGTGATCGGCCTGTGCCTTGCTGCGCAGCTCCTTGGAGCGGGCGGCGTGGGCGTCCTGCTGGTCGTGGGTGACGGCGTCCATGCGAGACTGCGCGTCGCGGGTCAGGGCCGTGAGGTATGCGGAGCGATCCATGGCCGCTGCTGGGCCGGATGCACCGGCGATCGCGGAGACCGGGTCCACGCTGGCGCCACGGTAGGCGGAGCGGGACATCTCGGAGACGGAGGCGCGGGAGGCGTCCACCTTCTCCTGGGTCTTGTCGAGCTGGGCCTTGGCGGCGTGAACCTCGCGGTTGGCCTTATCCAGAGCCTCATGTTGCTTGGCAATGCGCCCCTTGGTGGACTCCACGAGGTCGCTGGTGACCGCCGCAGTGCGGGAAATCTTCTCGAGGCGCTCAATCAGGCCGTCGACGTCCTTCGGGGCGGGGCTCTTGAGCAGACGGTCGACGTCAGCCTGGGTGGCGTCGAACTCGCTGAGCTTCTTCTTGTCCTTCTTGGTATCCGCCTGGTTGGCCCCGTTGTCTCGGGTCGACGCGGCGGGGTCGGCCTGCGCGATTGGCGCGGTCGGCAGGATCGTTGCGGCGGTGAGTACAGCAGCGCAAACACTAGTCCCGAGGGTGAATTTCTGCTTAGACAAGATTTTTTCCAAACCTTTGCTTCGAGGAGCCACAGTGTGGGGGCGGATGTGAGGGCCGTTGACGGGGGCGTCACGGCCGTGAGCCGGGCAATCAGGGGTGCGATTCAAGCCATGGCGGCCTGGAATGAAATCCGCTGCGGTGGACCGCTACCCGGCGGAACAACCAACTTGTGATTATGCCACAGTTGGCGCGCAATGAGTAGCCATTTCGGAGGGCTGAGCTGCAGCGCAGTAACGCCACACCTCGTTAGTCACAGGAGTTAACTGAAGGAAACAAGTAACCCGCCGGAGGCCGCATTCTGGGCCACTCCGGCGGGCGATCTGCGCGCTGGAAAAGTTTAGAAGCGCACTGCGTTGTTGACCGGCATGTAGTTGAGGTCGTTGACCTGAACCGGGGTGCCGGAGTTGACGGCGTGGACGACCTTGCCGTTGCCGATGTAGATAGCCACGTGGGATGCGCCGCCGTAGTAGGAGACGATGTCGCCCGGACGCAGGTCCTTGATGGCGACCGGCTTGCCACCGCCAGCCTGAGCCTGAGAGGTGCGCGGGATGTTCTTGCCGACCTGCTTGTGGGCCCAGCTGGTCAGGCCGGAGCAGTCAAAGGCATTCGGACCAGCGGCGCCCCAGGCATACGGGGCGCCAACCTTGCTCATAGCGTGGTCAGCGATCTTCTGGCCGATGCTGACGTGAGAAGCCTTAGCCGGGGCCGCCTTCTTCGCGACGTTGGTCGGAACCTGAGCCTGCTTAACGAGACCTGCGTTCACTGCCTGGCGGTGAGCGTTATCGATGTGCGGCTGCACCTGCTTGGCGATGTGATCCGGCGCCTCGACGGAGAGGTCGGTGTCCGGGACGGTGATCGGCGCGGCGGTCGCGGTAGCCGGTGCCAGGACTGCGAGGCCTGCGCCTGCTGCTGCGAATGCGACTGCGTTGCGGACGGTGTTGCCCTGCTGACGGTGCTTACCCATGGAAATTCTTGCCTTTCGCTACTCCCTTGAGGGGAGCTCTTATTCGGTTTCTTTTCTCCGGATGTTTACCGGCGGGGCTGTTGCCCTCTGCTTTAAGATCACGGAAAGATTACGAAACGATCACGAGTGCTGTCCACCGAAACGGCCAAAATTGTGAAAATTCTTCTGATTTCATGCCAACCGCATCCGTGGGCCTGGGAACTTCACTCCGCGAACACGTAAAAGTTACCAAACCGTAATAACGCCGCTACCTGCGTTCTTGCGTTCGCGATACCGCTCGATTGCCAGCGCCAGCACGGCAGGCGTGGAGGCGATGTTTCAACAATGTGATCTTGCTCACATCACGCCGGATCGCCTGCTTTTTGGCGCCGGAAACACGGTTTGGAGGGAAGAAAACCAGACATCGAACACCTACAACTACCGCAAAGAAGGAGCTTGTCCGGGAGCGCGCCTAGACTCCTTAGCTATGAGCACTCCCCCGGCCAATACCCAACCCGGCGGCAATCGTGATGATCGCCCGTCGGTGAACCCGCGCCCACGCCTTGAGGCTGCGTTGGCAGCAGCGTTGGAACGCTGTGCGGTGGTGGACCTGGAAACCACCGGGCTGGAGCCTGCCACGGATAGGGTCATCGAGATCGCTGTCCTGACCGTAGAGCATGGAAGCATCGTCGAGAGGTTCCACTGCCTCCTCAACCCCGAGCGCAGCATTCCCGCTGAATCAAGCAACATCAACGGGCTTAGGGACGATGATGTCGCCAACTCACCCACTTTTGCCGAGGTCGCCCAGGATCTCCTACCCCACGTATTGAATAGGACGCTCGTGGGGCACAACGTGAAGTTCGACGTCGGCTTCCTCGCGGCGGAATACGCTCGCCTGGGGCACGCGGATGCGGCACGGGCTTTGCAAGAGCAGTGCCTCCCGCAGGCGTTGTGCACGGCGGCCACCGCTCGAGAGCTTATCCCCCGGGAGGCAGTGGGGCGATATACATTGGCGAACCTCGCGGCGCACTGTGGGTTGCCCTCCTCCCCTGCCCATCGGGCGCAGCAGGACGCGGCCACGACCTTCGACCTCACCCATCGGCTCTACACAATCGCACAAGAGCCCCCACAGCGTTAGTGGGCGTTCACCGCATCCCCTTGTGCTTCGGCAACCGTGCCGGCCTCAGGCCGAGCCAGCGGGAAGCTTTAAATAAGGCATAGAGAAAGGGCGGGGCCCACGTTTTCTACGTGGGCCCCGCCCTTAGCCTTTCCCGGCTGCTAGTGGCAGTTGGAACTAGCGCCGGTACTCAAGCGAGCTGTGCGCCTTGTGACGTTTAGTCCTCGTTGCGGGACTCCAGCTCGGCACGGTTGGCCTCCTGGAGACGCTCGAACATCTGCTTGCGCTCCAGCGCGTTGCGGTGCTCGATATCCTGAACCTTCTCGGCGATCTCCGGGGAGTCCGGGCTGAACCAGCCACCGCGGCCCGGCTTGCCAGCCGCACCGAGGTCGTTCGGCTGGGTCGGCACGTATGCGCCCTGGTACTCCAGCGGGATGGCGTGGCCGTGCTCGTCGACGCCACCAAGGGGCTGGTGGACCTCGATGAACTCGCCGGACGGCAGCTGACGGATGGTACCGGTCTCGATACCGTGCTCCAGGATCTCCCGGTCGCGACGCTGCAGACCAACGCAGATGCGGTGGGTGACGAAGTACGCGATAGGAGGCAGCACGATCAGGCCGATGCGGCCGAACCAGGTCATCACGTTCAGCGAGATGTCGAAGAAGTGAGCGACGTGGTCGTTACCACCAGAGACGGTCAGCAGGGCGTAGAAGACCAGCGCCATGACGCCGAGGCCGGTGCGGACGGGGACGTCGCGCGGACGCTGCAGCAGGTTGTGGTGTGCACTGTCACCGGTCATCTTCTGCTCGATCCACGGGTAAGCAACCAGCAGCGCGACCAGCAGGCCGAGCAGCAGGGCGACCCAGAAGACAGAGGCGATGGTGTAGTTACCGAGGTACAGCTCCCATGCCGGCATGACACGGGCTGCACCATCAGTCCACAGCATGTAAACGTCCGGCTGGGAACCAGCGGAGACCTGGGATGGGTTGTACGGGCCAATGTTCCAAATACCGTTGATCTGGAAGAGACCAGCCAGCAGTGCCACGAAACCGAAGGTGATCAGGCCGAAGGAAGCAGCCTTGACGCCGAAGACCGGCAGGATTCGGACGCCGACAACGTTGTTCTCGGTGCGACCCGGTCCAGGGAACTGGGTGTGCTTCTGGAACCAGACCAGAGCAAGGTGAGCAGCGATCAGAGCCAGCAGGATGCCAGGGATCAGCAGCACGTGCGCGATGTACAGACGCGGGATGATGATGTCGCCCGGGAAGTCACCGGCGAACATGATCCAGTGCATCCAGGTGCCGATGATCGGCAGGGAGATCACGATTGCAGACATGATTCGCAGACCCACACCGGAGAGCAGGTCGTCCGGCAGGGAGTAGCCCATGAAGCCCTCGGCAATCGACAGCAGCAGAAGCAGGCAGCCGATAACCCAGTTGGCCTCACGTGGCTTGCGGAATGCACCCGTGAAGAAGATGCGCATCATGTGAACCATGATGGACACGGAGAACAGCAGTGCTGCCCAGTGGTGGACCTGGCGAATGAACAGGCCGCCACGCACCTCGAAGGTGATATCGAGGGCCGTGTGGTAAGCGGCGGACATCTCCACACCGTTAAGAGGTGCGTAAACGCCGTCGTAGATGACCTTCGACATGGATGGGTCGAAGAACAGCGTCAGGTAGACACCCGACAGGATCAGAATGATAAAGGAGTAGAGCGCGATCTCACCGAGCATGAAGGACCAGTGAGTCGGGAACACCTTGTTGATCTGTGGGCGGATGACCCCAGACGCGGTGTAGCGCTCATCGATATTGTTTGCGGCCTTAGCTAGGCGGCCTTGTTGCTTAGTGGTCATGACCTACGCTCCCAGAATGCCGGGCCAACAGGCTCAATGAAGTTGCCCTTGGCGATGAGGTACCCTTCCTCGTCCACCGTGATCGGCAGCTCTGGCAGTGCACGTGCGGCTGGGCCGAAGACCGGCTTGCCATACTGCAGCGCGTCGAACTGGGACTGGTGGCACGGGCAAAGAATACGGTTGGTCTGCTGCTCGTACAGGGACGTCGGGCAACCAATGTGCGTACAGATCTTGGAGAACGCAATGTAGTCGCCGTAGTGGAAGTCCTCCTGGCCGGCACGCTGGACAGCACGGAGAGCATCCTCGTGGCGCAGACGGATCAGCATGACCGCGTTGCGCGAGCCGTGGATGGAGTGCATGTGCTCCTCGTAGACATCGGCCTTGGCGTCGTACTTGTCGCCATCGTTAACCATGTCCTCCGTCATCGGGAAGACAGTCTCCATGGCGCCAGCGTCCAGATCCTCCGGACGGACGCGGACCAGGCGGGAGATGCCCTGGGTGCTCCAGTGGCCGTCGTGGTTTTCAGCCACGGCGCCAGTGTCGCGAGCCAAGTACAGCTTCTCGCCCTGCTCGTGCAAGGTCCAGCCGGTGGTCCACAGGGTGCCGTCGCCGGCGATTCCCATTGCGCCACGCTTCCACGGGTTCTTCACGATGCCGCCCATCGGGAGGATGATCGCGAGACCAGCAAGTGCGGCACCACCAGCAGCCAATCCGGCAATAACCGGACGGCGGCCGAGGGTGGAGGTCTTCCAAGAGTCATTCAGGAGGGCCACCAGGGTGCGGCGGTCGACCTCGTCAGACGGGCCATCGTGGCGAGTCTGAACCGAGATCTCCTCCGGGATGAAGCTCTTGGTGTACGCTGCAACGCCCATACCCAGCAGGGTGATGGACAGACCAGCGGTAATACCCAGCAGCGGGGTGTAGAAGGTGTACCACCACAGGCCCTCTTCATCCATGTGCTTGTACTCCCACGGCCAGAAGAGGTAGATGGCAACGAATGCCAGGCCGAGGACGATGGAGAGGATCAGGTAGGTGGCAACCCGACGGGAGGCACGCTTCTCAGCCGGATCGTTCTCGATCGGGAAGCGTTCCTTGCGGTAAGCGACGGTCACGCCGTCCAGCTCGGTGCCGAGGCGGGCGAGGTCTTCCTCGCTCATCTGTGCCAGCTCGGCATCAGTGTACTTATTCTTCAATTCGCTCATGACCGGGTTCCAATCCACATCGCGAAGGCGATCATCACGATAATGCCTCCGAACCACATCAGCATGCCCTCGCTAACGGGACCCAGACCGCCGAGGCCGTAGCCACCCGGATTCGGGGTTTCCTTAGCGTTCTTCACGAAGGCGATGATGTCCTTCTTCTCGTCAGCGGTCAGCTGGCGATCAGAGAACTTCGGCATGTTCTGCGGGCCAGTCAGCATGGCCTGGTAGATCTCCTGCTCGTTCGCGGCGTCCAGGGACGGTGCGAACTTACCGGAGGACAGTGCGCCACCACGGCCGGTGAAGTTGTGGCAGGAGGCACAGTTCAGACGGAAGAGGTCGGAACCGCGTGCCACGTCGGCCGGGTTGATCTCGCCGTCAGTGGTGCTCTTACCGCGGAGGGACTCCATCGCGATGGAGCCGTCCTCGTTACGGACGATGCCCGGACCGCCACCGTTGGCGTTGACGTATGCCGCCAGAGCCAGGGTCTGCTGCTCGGAGTAACGCGGCTGCTTACGCTTTGCCTGCGCCTCGTTGCGCAGCATCGGCATGCGGCCGGAGTGAACCTGGAAGTACACGGACCCCTCGCCGACACCGATCAGCGAAGGACCACGGCCCTCCTGGCCCTGAAGATTGGCACCGTGGCAGGTAATACATGCCACTTCGTAAATTTCCTTACCCTGCTGGACCAGTGCGGTCTCGTCCTGCTGTGCCGTAGCAGTGTTCGGGTCCGGAGTGAGGGCATTAGCCAGGAATCCCGCGCCGGTCAGGCCGACGACGAGAGCGAATGCCCCTGCAAGCACCTTGCGGAGCTTGCGGCGCCGCCGTGCGGCCCCTGGGGAACGCTGCGCACCGGTTGCTGCACCGGCGCTCGCGTTGTTGTTAGAGGTATCCATCTTGTTCCCTTTTAACTCGTCAATGGAATTGCGATGGGCTGTCGGCCAACCTGAGTTGGCGCTAACGGCCTATTGAACGAAGTAAATCGTGATCCACAGGCCGATCCAGACAACGTCGACGAAGTGCCAGTAGTAAGACACGACGACGGCAGCGGTTGCCTGTGCCGGAGTGAACTTGGACTTGAACGTCCTGAGCAACACAACAAGGAACGCAATCACACCGGCCAGCACGTGTGCGCCGTGGAAACCGGTCGTGATGAAGAACACCGAGCCGTAAACGGAGCCCGGGATCGTGGTTCCAGTCTCGACGAAGTGGAAGTACTCGTATCCCTGACCGATAAGGAACACGGTTCCCAGCAACGCCGACAGTGCGTACCAACGACGAAGAGCGAAGACATCCCCCCTCTCAGCCGCGAACACGCCGAACTGCGCAGTCACGGACGAGGAGATCAGGATGATCGTAATCGTCGCCGCGAAAGGCACGTTCAGCTCGGTTGGCTCGGATGGCCAATTGCCTCCCGAGTTGGCCTTGGACACGAAGTACATCGCGAACAGGCCAGCAAAAAACATCAATTCTTGAGACAGGAACACGATCGTGCCGACGCTGACCATGTTCGGTCGGTTCAGCGTCGCAACACGATGTGGTGCTGCCATACCTGGGTTTTCAACTGCGCTTGTCACGTGTCTAAGTATGGCTGTTTCTTGGCAGATAGTCGATTCCCCACGCGTGAAAGCTCAAAGCCGACTGGAAAACAGCAGGTCAAACCTTGGACAAAGCTGCCAGTATCCCCCCTTTGGGGGATGCTTGGAACTTTTGGGAACCGATATCCGACGCGCCATATCGTGGCAGGTCAGCGTATGGGACGCAGTGTTTTCACGGCGAATAACCGGTGCGTTTTGTTCACAGGATTCAGCCAGCAAGCCAACCTCCCCTCCCCCGTTTCGCCCCTGCCCCAACTTCACACAGCGACCAGCAACACAACTCCACCCCCGAGAAGGCACGGGCGTAGACCGCGGCAGTGATCCAGGCCACCCGCTCACAGGGAACGCTAACCTCCGCCGTATGATTTAGAGAAACAGCTTTGGAAGGGAGCCAATAGGTGGCAACAGAGTCAACCAATCACAGCACATTCACCTCTACTGCTCATGCACTGGGCGCCGAGCAGCTTCCGGAGTCCTACTTCACCTGGCCGGGCCTGCTGGACCGCCTGGGTCGCCGCGAAGAGCTCAGCGAGTCTCAGACCGCGTGGGCGATGAACGAGATCATGGCAGGTCGGGCTAGCGACGTCCTGATCTCTGCCTTTGCTTTTGGCCTGCGGGTTAAAGGGATCACGGCCGCGGAGCTCGCCGCGGCCGCAGAGGCAATGCGCTCCTTCGCCACCCCGGTGGACTTTTCAGGCGTGGACAAGATTGTGGACATCGTTGGAACCGGCGGCGACGGCCGCAACACTGTCAACATCTCCACGATGGCGTCCTTCGTTGTTGCAGGCACGGGAACCAACGTGGTTAAGCACGGCAACCGCAAGGCCTCTTCCCAGTGTGGTGGCGCTGACATGCTCGAGACGCTCGGCGTGGACATCGAACGCTCCCCCGAGGCGGTAGCGGAGGATCTGAAGGAGACGCACTTCGCGTTCCTATTTTCGAAGGCCTACCACCCGGCCATGCGCTTCGCCGGCCCGGTGCGTAGTGAGCTGAAGGTTCCGACCGTCTTCAACCTGCTAGGCCCCATGACCAACCCGGCAAAGCCCGGTTATGGCCTCATCGGCTGTGCATTCAAGGACCTCATGCCGATCATTGGCGGTGCTTTCGCCCACCAGGGAAGCCGCGTGCTGGTGGTTCGCGGCATGGACGGCATGGATGAGATCAGCGTGTGCGCCCCAACCGACGTGGTCACGGTGGATGCCAACGGCCAGACAGGCGAGGAGATCATCAACCCGCGTTCCCTGGGCCTCGACTTCTATGAGGAGGACGCCCTGCGTGGCGGGGATGCCGAGTACAACGCCGAGATCGCCCGTAAGCTCTTCCGCGGCGAGCTAGACGGCGCGATCAAGGACGCCGTCCTTCTCAACGCCGCCGCAGCTTTGGCCACCGTCGAGGGCTGGGAGCAAGATGGCCTGCAGGCCACGCTGAAGCGGAACATCGACCGCGCACGCGAAAGCCTGGAATCTGGTGCAGCACTGAAGAAGATGGAGGCGATGATTGCCCGTTAGGGGCCGCACCACCCCTCCCCCCCCCACGAAGCCCCTCGGTCAAGGTTGGCAGCCTGACCGAGGGGCATTTTTCTGCTCACGCAAGGATTTCTGGCAATTGATTAGCGAACCGCGTTCAGTCTTATCCTTCGACCCGCGCCTGCTAACCCGCTTACTGAACAGCACCCCGCGCGGTTGAAGATTCGGTGGCTCGCCGGCAGACAGCTAGGAAATCGACGGACAGGCTCCCGGAATGCAGAACGCGGCCGGGCCCCCTCGAGGGATCCCGGCCGCGGCCTTAAAGCGTGTGAACGCTTAAGCGTTTAGTGGTCGTCGCGAGCGACACCGTACTGGAGGTTCATCATGACAGAGCCCCAGATCAGGAAGATTACGCCGGCCACGATCAGCCACAGGTGGGCGAAAGCCAGCCCGTAAGCGACCAGCATGACTGCGATGGTCAGCTGGAACGGCCAGATGGAGCCAGCGGAGAAGAAGCCCAGCACGCCAGCGCCGTCCTCAATCTCAGCCATCTCCCAGTCAGATGGACCGATGTCGGTCTTATTGTCGGTGATGTGCAGGTACACCGCCAGCATCAGGGACAGCAGCAGGGCCAGGCTGAAGCCGGTGACACCAGCCCACTCGGTCCCCATCACGCGGTTGGTCTCAGCCAGGTACTTGGTACCCAGAATGTAGAGCACGTCCATGACCAAGAAGAACACGGCGAGGCTGTAGAAAAGCTTAGCTCCGGAAGTCATCTTTCCCTCTTTCTCTAGTTAGGAACTCGCGCGGTGCCCTTAGGCAGCGTTGCGGTCCGTCAGATTCTCGCCGGCCTCACGGGTAGCCGTGCGATCGGAAACGAATGGGTGGGTAGAGGTGGAGTACGGAGCTTCACCGATGGACTTCAGGGCCTCGGAGTTCGGGGTCTCCGGGTTGTCCTGCCGGAACTTGATGTAGTCCGCGAACTTCTCCGGGGAGACGACACGCAGCTCGAAGTTCATCATGGAGTGGTAGGTACCGCACATCTCGGCACAGCGTCCAACGAAGGCTCCCTCTTCCTTGATCTCGGAGATCTGGAAGCGACGCTCAGACTGGTTCGCCTCCGGGTGCGGGAACACGTCGCGCTTGAAGAGGAACTCTGGGATCCAGAAGGAGTGAGCAACGTCCGCGGAAGCGAGGTTGAACTCGATTGCCGTGTTGGACGGAACAACCAGGACCGGAACCTCGTCGGTGGAGCCGACGGTCTCGATCTTGTTGAAGTTCAGGTAGCTGTAGTCTTCCTTCGAACGGCCGTGGATCGGGCCGACACCGTGGTTGGTGTTGGAGCGGATCTCGTACTTGGAGTCCTCAGCGCGCTGCTGAGCCTCCTTGTCGACGCCCTCGTAGTCCTGGCCGCCCAGCAGTTCACCGTTGATCTCGCCGTAACCGAACTTCCAGTTCCACTGGTAGCCGGTGACGTCGACCTTGACCTTCGGGTCCTTATCCAGGGCGGTCACGCTGTCCTGAGTCTGGACGTTGAAGAAGAACAGGACCATGACGATCAGAACCGGAACGGTGGTGAGCACCAGCTCAAGCGGGACGTTGTAGCCCGTCTGACGTGGGAATTCTTCGTTGTCGCCACGGCGGGAGCGAGCCTTGCTGGAGTAGCGACCCATGACGAAGAACATCAGGGCCCACATGATGATACCGATGATCCAGGCGGTCACCCAGACCCAGACCCAGTAGTTGCCCATCTGCTCAGCCTCCGGGGTGATACCCATCGGCCAGCCCATGCGGAGAGCATGGAAAAAGCCGTTCTCCGGGGGCGCGACGTTACAACCAGCAAGGGCGAGGCCGGACAGGCCGAGCGTCCCTGCCATAGCAATACGGCGAGTCATACCGTGCACTTTTCGCTGTTCCACGCGATTATGCCTTCCTCGTTCACACGTTCATAGCCTTGGGTTTTCAGCGCTATCGCCCGTGGTGAGCGCACGCTTGTTGCGCCCAAGACTGCTTCACTAGAGAACTTTAGACCATATACAGCGAATTGCCACTATTCGTTGCGGTGGGTGCCACATTTTGGGGGTTTCCTGTGAGCCCCTCCCCCCGTCCGGGGCAACTTGCCCGTTTTCTGCCCCGCGCGCCAGCTAGGACGAGCGCCCCCGAGCGCGTAGTTTGTAGTCTAACCGACCTGGCTCGCGGCCGCCTCTGTTCCGCGCGTCAGTTTATATAGTCCCCGATGATTCAGGAGTAGTAAAGCACCCTATGTGTGGCCTACTTGGTTTACTGTCCGCCGACGGCACTGCCAACACGTTCACCGACCCGGTCGCTGAAGCGCTGCCGTGCATGCGTCACCGTGGTCCGGATGATAGCGGCACCTGGAACGACGACGATGTGGTCTTCGGCTTCAACCGCCTGTCCATCATCGACCTGGAGCACTCCCACCAGCCGCTGCAGTGGGGGCCGGCGGATCAGCCGAACCGCTACTCCATGACCTTCAACGGCGAGATCTACAACTACGTCGAACTGCGCGAGGAGCTCCAGGAGCTGGGTTACTCCTTTAATACCAGTGGCGACGGCGAGCCGATCGTCGTTGGTTTCCACCACTGGGGTGCCGATGTGGTCAACCACCTGCGTGGCATGTTCGGCATCGCGATCTGGGATTCGGTGGAGCGCCGCCTGTTCCTCGCTCGCGATCCGTTCGGCATCAAGCCGATGTACCTGGCGTCGACAGACAAGGCGACGGTCTTCTCCTCCGAGAAGAAGTGCATCCTTTCCCTTGCGGACGCCATCGGCCTGAACCTCGATCTGGATCCCCGGGCTATTGCTCACTACACGGACCTGCAGTACGTCCCGGAGCCGGAGAGCCTGCACAAAAACATCTTCCGTCTGGAGTCCGGCTCCCGCGCGTTCGTGACTCCCCCAGCGGAGGGCGCGCACGGCGGCTGCACCATCAAGGAGGAGCGTTACTTCGAGCCGAAGTTCCCGGTGGCCAAGGTCCCGGCGGGTGGCGAGGATGCGCTCTTCCAGCGCATCGCCGAGGCCCTGGAGGATTCCGTGGCCAAGCACATGCGCGCGGACGTCACGGTGGGCTCCTTCCTTTCCGGCGGCATCGACTCCACGGCCATCGCTACCCTGGCGAAGCGTCACAACCCTGACCTGCTGACCTTCACCACTGGTTTCCAGCGCGAGGGTTACTCCGAGGTGGACGTTGCGGCGGAGTCCGCTGCGGCTATCGGCGCGGAGCACATCGTCAAGGTGGTCAGCCCAGAAGAGTTCGCCGACGCGGTGCCCAAGATCATGTGGTACCTGGACGACCCGGTCGCCGATCCGGCGCTGGTTCCGCTGTACTTCGTGGCGGCCGAGGCCCGCAAGCATGTGAAGGTCGTGCTCTCCGGCGAGGGCGCGGACGAGCTCTTCGGTGGCTACACCATTTATAAGGAGCCTTTGAGCCTCGCCCCGTTCGAGAAGATTCCTAGCCCTATTAATAAGGTGCTGGCGAAGCTGGGCGACGCCCTGCCGGAGGGCGTGCGCGGTAAGTCGCTGCTGCAGCGCGGCACGATGTCCATGGAGGAGCGCTACTACGGCAACGCCCGCTCCTTCAACTACGAGCAGCTGGAGCGCGTGCTGCGCGAGGTGCGCCCGGAGTGGGATCACCGTGAGGTGACCGCCCCGATCTACGCGAAGTCGAAGGACATGGATCCGGTGGCCCGCATGCAGCACCTGGACCTGTTCACCTGGCTGCGCGGGGACATCCTGGTCAAGGCGGACAAGATCACGATGGCTAACTCCCTGGAGCTGCGCGTGCCGTTCCTGGACAAGGTCGTTTTCGATGTCGCGGAGACCCTCCCGATCGACATGAAGATCTCCCACGGGACGACGAAGTACGCGCTGCGTAAGGCGATGGAGCGCATCGTTCCGGAGCACGTGCTCAACCGCAAGAAGCTGGGCTTCCCGGTGCCGATCCGCCACTGGCTGGCCGGCGATGAGCTCTACGGCTGGGCGAAGAAGCACATCGAGGATTCCCAGACGGATCACATCTTCAACAAGGCCGAGGTGCTAGCGATGCTCAAGGAGCACCGGACGGCGATGACCTCCGGTTCCGGCCCGGATCACTCCCGCCGCCTGTGGACGGTGCTGGCGTTCATGATCTGGCACGGCATCTTTGTGGAGAAGCGCATCGACCCGGGCATCAGCGAGCAGGATTACCCGGTGAAGCTCTAAGGCCACGCTCTAAGGCCGCCGCGGGCGGAAAAGCCGCCCTCTACGCCCTACTGCCCGGCCCCTCGGGACTTGTGGCTCCGCCACTCGCTAGCCCGCTCGGGCCCCTCCCAATACAAAACGCCGCGGCGCCCACTCAATGTGGGTCCGCGGCGTTTCGCCGTCCTCCCTCTTCTTCACGGGCCCGCAATCGCGGGGTGTGAGGGATCTTCTACGGTTTAGGAGAAGGAGTCGCCACAGGCGCAGGAGCCGGAAGCGTTCGGGTTGTCGATGGTGAAGCCCTGGGACTCGATGGTGTCGGCGAAGTCGATCTTCGCGCCCATCAGGTACGGGGCGGACATGCGGTCGACGACCAGGTTCACGCCGTCGTACTCGTCCTTCAGGTCCCCGTCCAGGGAGCGGTCATCGAAGAACAGCTGGTAACGCAGGCCAGCGCAGCCGCCTGGCTGCACCGCGATGCGCAGCGCCAGGTCGTCGCGGCCCTCCTGGGCCAGCAGGGAGCTTGCCTTGGACACAGCGGCGTCGGTCAGCTCAACACCCGTGACCTTCTCTGGGGCAGTCATATTTCCTCCTCAATAAGGATGGTTTCGATGCTCGTTTAGGTTACTCGCAGAGCGGTGCGAATTCCACAACCTCACGCTCCGTCCTCCCTTGCAACGAACGTCGCAGCGAAACTATTCCATCCTTTTGATAGCCCCCTGATTCTGCTCTAGCCTAAGAGGCGTGAAAAAGTCGCGTAAGAAGAGCACATCCACTTCCGCTGCTGCCAGCACCGCCGCAGCATCCGCCGAGGCCACCCCGGAAGCCGAGGACAAGCAGCCGAGCAATAAGGCCTTCACCCCGCCAAAGGGTCGGCCGACCCCGAAGCGCAACGAGCAGGAGCGCCAGGCCGGCGTGCGCCGCGGCCCATACCAGGGTCCAGAGACCCCGGCCGAAGCCCGCAAGCGCCGTAAGGAACTCAAGGCCTCCATGTCCAAGGAGGAATACAAGGAGCTCAAGGCCAAGGAGCGCCAGGAGCGCGAGGCCGAGCGCCGCCACATCAACGAGCGCATGATGGCCGGCGACGAGCGCTACCTCATGGACCGCGATAAGGGCCCGGAGCGCCGCTTCGTCCGCGACTGGGTGGATTCCCACCGCTACCTCGGCAACTTCTTCATGCCGATCGCGCTGGTCGTTGTCCTGATCATGGTGATCGGCCTGCGCAACCCGATGCTGGCGAACACCGCCTCCCTGGTGATGTTCGGCATCCTGATCCTCATGGTCATCGAGGGCATCATCCTGGGCCGCAAGGTCAACCGCCTGGTGCGCGAGAAGTACCCGGACACCACGCTGGGTAAGTTCGGCCTGGGCATGTACGCCTTCGGCCGCGCGACGATGATCCGCAAGATGCGCAACCCTGCCCCGCAGGTGGAAATCGGCGAGGACGTTCGCTAGATGGCAGTGGACTTCACGGCCGTGGAAGCAGTCGATCCGACGCGCGTTGCTGAGGCGACCCGACGGCTAGAGGCGACGACGATGGCCGCCGGTGGCGGCCGCGCGAGCTTGGGGGAGCTCGCCGCCTGGGGTGGCTGGTTGGCGGCTTGCCAGGGCCGGGAGCTGCCCGCCGCGCTAGAACGCGTGACTTTGGCGGTCGTCGCTGGTGAGCCAGCCACGACGCCTGCCGTGTCCATTCTCCCGGAGGATTCTCTGGCCCAGGTGGGCGAGCTGTATTCCTCGGGTCGCTCCCCCGTCGCCGCCGCTGCGGTGGCTCAGGATGTTCGGGTGGAGTTTATCGACGCCAACGCCGCGGCCGCCGATCAGCTTTCCACTGAGGTGGAATCCTCTGGGGCAGAGCCCGGCATCGAGGAGTGGCTGGCGGCCGGTGCGGCCTTCGCGGACGCGGAGGCAGATAAGGGCACGGAGCTGCTGCTGCTGGGCGATTTCGGCCCGGGCACCACGACCGCGGCCGCGACGATCATCGGTGCGATCTGCGGGATCGAGCCGGTCAAGGTCATCGGGTGGGGCTCCGGGATTGATGACCAGGGCTGGCGGCGCAAGGTCGCCCAGATTCGCGACGGCATGTTCGCGGTGCGGGATGTGCGCACGGAGCCCCGCGAGATCCTCGCCCGGGTGGCCACGCCTCATATCGCGGTGCTGACCGGGGTGCTCGCGCAGGCCGCGATCCGCCGCACGCCGGTGATTTTCGACGGTGCGGGCTGTGCGGCGGCCGCGCTGTGCGCGCAGATGCTGGCTCCCACCGCTCGCGACTGGTGGCAACCGGCCTCCCCCGGCACGGAGCCGGCGATCGTGCCGGCGCTCGGCGCCTTGGGCTTAAGCCCGATCCTGCCGACCGGAATCGGCCTGGGCCAGGGCGCGGGTACGCTGCTGGCGCTGCCGCACTTGCGCCTGGCCACGCAGTTCGCCGAGGGCGAGGTCTAAACCCGCACTCCCCTTTTACAGCGCTACGCCCGGCTGCGCGCCAGAACGGACGGCCCATGGACCAATACCTGCCAACGCTTGAGGCCCCGGCGCCACCGAAAAGTGGTTGCCGGGGCCTCAATCGCTCTCCACCACCGCGCGAGGCGCCTACGGAGCTACTGCGTTACTGCAGGTCCTCAGCCGGAACCAGGGTGTGCAGCCAACCGTGCTTATCCTCCACGGCACCGCGCTGGATGCCGGTGAGGTGGTCGCGCAGGCGCATGGTGACCTCGCCGGTCTGAGCACCGTTGATGTCGTACCCACCACCGGCGTACTTCACGGAGCCCACCGGGGTGACCACGGCGGCGGTGCCGCAGGCCAACACCTCGGAGAGCATGCCGGAGTTCGCGGCCTGCTCCCACTCCTCGATGGAGATGCGGCGCTCGTTGACGGTGTAGCCCAGGTCCCGGGCGACCTGGATCAGGGAGTCGCGGGTAACACCCGGCAGCAGGGAGCCGGAGAGCTCCGGGGTGATGACCTCGGCGTTCTCCCCCTCGCCGAAGACGAACATGAGGTTCATGCCACCCATCTCCTCGACCCACTTGCGCTCGACGGCGTCCAGCCACACAACCTGGTCGCAGCCCTGCTCGGCGGCCTGGGCCTGCGCCATGAGGGAACCGGCGTAGTTACCCGCGCACTTCGCGGCACCCGTGCCGCCGGGTGCGGCGCGCACGTACTCGGTGGACAGCCACACGCTGACCGGCTTGATGCCGCCGGTGAAGTAGGCGCCCGCCGGGGAGGCGATGACCATGTAGGTGTAGGTCTTGGACGGCTGGACACCCAGGTGCACGTCCAGGGCGATCATCAGCGGGCGCAGGTACAGTGCGGCCTCGCCGCCTGCCGCTGGCACCCACTCGTGGTCGATGGCGACCAGCTGCTTCAGGGACTCGAGGAACAGGTCCTCCGGCAGCGGGGCCATGCCCAGGCGCTCGGCGGAGCGCGCCATGCGCTGGGCGTTCTGCTCCGGGCGGAAGGTCGCGATGCTGCCGTCCGGCTGGCGGTAGGCCTTGATGCCCTCGAAGATGGCCTGGCCGTAGTGGAAGACCATG
>DYZK01000113.1 GCA_020741275.1 Corynebacterium urealyticum | reverse complement strand
TGCCCAGGCGTCGAAGAGGGATCCTGGTTGTTTGTAGAAGTCATTTCAACCCTTCTGAAAAAATTATTTTCATGGAGTATGCGTTGAGGTTTTTGAAAGTTTGTTTTGCCGATTAAAGGCACCCCCTTTTAGAGGGTTCTCCTCCGAAACAATGCGTCTGTCGGAGCTTGCTCCCCCGCGTCTTGCAGTTCAAGGCCACCAAAACGGCGCTAGCGGTACGAAGAGCCGACCAACTCAATAGGACGTCGACGTAGTCCGGGGACCCGGCGGGATCCAGGGCCTGGCGCGCACGAGGGCATCGGCGGAATCCGGGACCCGTGTCTGCAGCCGTTGCTAGGCTGGGCGCCATGACTTCCACCAGCACGAACACCGCCCACGCCATCATCCAGACCGATCCGAAGGACCCAAGCTCGCTTGAGTGGCAGGCCATCGATAAGCCCCAGCCCGCCGAGGGCGAGGCTCTGGTCCGCATCCACTATGCCGGGCTTAACCGTGCCGACACCCTGCAGGCCCAGGGGCACTACCCGCCGCCAAAGGGCGTGACGGAGACGATCGGTTTGGAGGCCGCCGGCGTCGTCGAAAATCCGAACGGCGCTACGAAGGCAGACGGCACCCCGTGGCAGGGGGGCGAGGAGGTCGCGGCCCTGCTCAGCGGTGGTGGTTACGCCACGCACGCGGCCGTTCCCGCAGGTCAGCTGATGCCGATCCAGAAGGGCTACAGCCTCGCGGAGGCCGCCAGCGTCGTGGAGGTCGCGTGCACCGTGTGGTCGAATGTCGCGGACATCGCGGGGCTGCGTGAAGGCGAGCTCGCCCTGTTCCACGGCGGTGGCGGGGGCATCGGCCTCTTCGCTACGCAGTACGCCCACGCCATCGGCGCGAAGGTCGCGGTGACCGCGGGCAGCCAGGCGAAGCTCGACGTGTGCCGCAGCTACGGCGCGGACACGCTGATCAACTACAAGGAGGAAGACTTCGCGGAGGTGCTGCGCGAGCTCGGCGGCGCGGACGTCATCCTCGACATCATCGGCGCGAAGTACCTGGACTCGAACGTGAAAGCTCTCGCGATGGACGGCCGCATGGTGATCATCGGCATGCAGGGCGGGGTGAAGGGCGAGCTCAACATCGCCCGGCTGCTCAGCAAGCGCGGCACGATCTCCGCGACGGGGCTGCGCTACCGCGATGCGGAGGATAAGGCCCGCATCGTGCGCGGCACGCTCGAGGAGATGTGGCCACTGCTGGAGAGCGGGAAGATTAGCCACCACATCGATCGCACCGTCCCGATTCAGGACGCCGCCGCGGCCCACCAGGCACTGTTGGCGGGCGAGGTCACCGGCAAGGTCGTATTCGAGGTCCCACAGGACTAGGGATCTATCCTGCGCCTAGCCCCGGCCGCGGCTAGCGCAGGCTCGCGACCGCGCGGAGCAGGCGATTCACGTCGCCGACTGTGTTGTGCACGCTCAGGCCCACGCACACCGCTCCGGTGCTGGACTCGAAAACGCCCATCTGCTCCAGCAGCTCCGAATCACCCGGGGGGATCACGCTGGTGACCACACCCTGCGCGAACAAGCGATCGTGCACCGCCTCCGCCGGCACCCCATCGATGAAGAAACTCAAGCGCGGGATGCGCTCCACCGAGTCGTAGTCGAAGTGCTCCTCGTACTCCCCCTCCAGGCCGATGACGTGCGCCCCCGGCAACCCGTGCAGCCCATCAACGGCCAGCCGGGCCAGGCCATGCACATAGTCCTCCGCCAGGGGAAGCCCGCCACGCAGGCGACGTCGACGCGTCCCCCGCAGGGAGTTCCCTTCCGCGTCGGACGCCAGGTCCGCCAGGTGGTCCACCGCTGCGGAAACACCTCCGAGCAGCCCCTCGCTCAATCCGCCCAGCTCCAGCCACTCGCGGGCGCGCTCCACCGACGGGTGCACCGCACCGCGCAGAGCGATCCCACCTGGGCCGGGGTTGACGTCCTTATGAGCGCCAAAACGGCCCGCCGAGCGGGCGCGGGACTGGCGCGGCGGGTGCGGGAACAGCTCGCCCATCAGTTCCACCGAGCGGAAGACCAGCGCGCCGATCGACGGACCGCCGATGGTCGCGACGTCCAAAGCGAGGACGTCCGCGCCCAGGTCTGCGATATCGACCACGTGGAACGGGGCGACGGCGTTCGCGTCGACGACGAAGATGCCGCCCGACTTCGCGTGCACCGTCCGGCCGATGGCGGCGACGTCCGTGACCGTGCCAACGTGCTCATTCGCGGCAGCCACCGCGACGACCGCGGTCTCCGTGCTGACCAGCTCCGTGTACTGCCAGGCGGGGAGGACGCCCGTGGACAGGTCGGCTTCCGCCCAGCGGACGTCCGCGCCGTACAGGTCGGCGGCGCGCAGCCACGGGTCGATGTTCGCGCCGTCGTCGACGCGGGAGAGGACGACCTGGCGGCCCAGGCGCAGGCGACGGGAGAGGCTCTCCGCGAGCTGGTTGATCAGCTGCTTCCGCGAACTGCCGAGGATCACGTGCTCCGGGCGGGCTCCGACCAGGTCAGCGATCGCGACGCGGGCGGATTTGATGTGGCTTTCGCCGATGCGGGTGCCGGGGCTGGCGGCGCGGCTGTGCTCCCCGTGGGTTTCCTCAATCGGGGCGGCCAGCGGGGCAGAGCGGAAGGCGCGCGAGACCGCGCCAGAGACGCGTTCGGGTAGCTGCGGGTCCGTCGCGGCGTTTAGGTAGACCCAGCCGTCGGAAAGGGATGTGTACAGACCACGCACCCGTGGGTTGTCGAAGCGTGCGTTGTCGAGCAAGCCTTCTCCCTTCCTGGAAAAACTGCTGGCGCCGGGGTGGGCCCGGGGCGCCGGCGTACCGAAGTCTCTAGCGGCGCTGCGATACCGGGCAGCGACGCCGAACGCTGGCACCTGGTGGAACTGGCGTTGACGTCGTGAAAAACCCGCGAACGCTGGCGCCACCGTGAAACCCCAGGCCAACCGCATCCGCGGCGACCCCGGGCTTCGTCACGCCAAAACAATACCAGCGCCACCTGACAACGTCCGACCCAGAAGCCGAGGGCGATCCGGCCGAAACCCGAGAGTGGCAGTTCGGCCGCTACCTCAGGGGCAGTTCCGCGGGCTCCCGGCCACCACAACCGCGCTTCCGCTGCGCACAAAGCGCAAAATGCAGCGTGACGCGGGTCGAAACAGAGGGGCAGCGAGGGCCGGCCCCGGCGCGCTTGAGCGACCGTGTCCGCACCTCCTACTACAATGCGATACTCATGACAGACCTCAGCAGGATCACCGCAACCCACGACGGCGACATCCCAGCCTCGCGCTCGCAAACCTTCGCCGCCGCCTGGGACGATCTCACACGGGGATTCCAGCAGCGCGAGCTCTGGCTCGCCCTCGGCTGGCAGGACATCAAGCAGCGCTACCGGCGCTCCGTCCTGGGCCCACTGTGGATCACCATCGCCACCGGCGTGATGGCCGCCGCCCTGGGCCTGCTGTACTCCCAGCTCTTCGGCATCGACGTGGCCGTCTTCCTGCCGCACGTCGCCGTCGGCCTCATCATGTGGGGATTCATCGCCGGCTGCATCAAGGAGGGCGCGGAGGTCTTCATCTCCAACGAGGGCCTGATCAAGCAGCTGCCCTCCGCGCTATCCGTGCACGTCTACCGGCTCGTGTGGCGGCAATTCCTCTTCCTGCTGCACAACCTCGTGATCTGGCTGGTGCTGCTCGCGATCTTCCGCATCCCGGTCGGGTGGGAAGTGCTGCTGGCAGTGCCGGGGCTCGCGCTGCTCATCATCAACGGCGTGTGGGTGACCATGTTCTTCGGTATCGTCGCGACCCGTTTCCGCGACGTCGCCCCGTTGCTCGAGTCCCTGGTCCAGCTGGCCTTTTATATGACGCCAATCGTGTGGACCGCACAAACCCTCACCGATCAGGGTGGCGCGGTCGCCGAGCGGGCAGCACTGGCCAAACTCAACCCGCTGTACCACTACCTGGAGATCGTGCGTGGGCCGATGATCAACGTGCCAGTCGAGGCATCCTCCTGGTACATCGTTATCGCCATGACCGTGGTGGGCCTGGGCCTTGCCCTGCTGGCCATGCGGAAGTGGCGCTTCCGTGTGAGCTACTGGGTGTAACAAGGCGAACGGGTTGGCGTCCTAAAGAAAAGAAAGAACAAGCATGAACCAACAAGTCAGCATCGACACCTACAACGCCTGCGTGGATTTCCCCATCTTCGACGCGAAGACCAGGTCGCTGAAGCACACCTTCCTGGGAGCGGCCGGCGGGGCGATCGGGCGGAACGAGTCCAACACCGTGATGGTGGAGGCGCTGAAGGACATCAACCTGCACCTGCAGGACGGCGACCGCGTGGGCCTGGTCGGGCACAACGGTGCGGGTAAGTCCACGCTGCTGCGGTTGCTGTCCGGGATTTACGAGCCAACGCGCGGGTCCGCCGTGGTGCGTGGGCGCGTGGCGCCGGTGTTCGACCTGGGTGTGGGCATGGATCCGGAGATCTCCGGCTACGAGAACATCATTATTCGCGGGCTGTTCCTGGGGCAGACGCGCAAGGCGATGAATCGGAAGATGGATGAGATCGCGGAGTTCTCGGAGCTGGGGGATTACCTCGCGATGCCGCTGCGGACGTACTCCACCGGTATGCGGATTCGCTTGGCGCTGGGCGTGGTGACCAGCATCGATCCGGAGATTCTGCTGCTCGACGAGGGCATCGGTGCCGTGGATGCGGCGTTCATGGCGAAGGCGCGGTCGCGGCTGGTTGAGATGGTGAAGCGCTCGGGCATCCTGGTGTTCGCTTCGCACTCCAATGAGTTCCTGGCGCAGCTGTGCGATAGTGCGCTGTGGATTGACCACGGTGAGATTCGGAAGGCCGGGCCGGTGGACGAGGTCGTGGAGGCCTACGAGGGGCCCGAGGCTGGGCAGCACGTGCGCAACGTCCTGCGCGACTTGGGGCGGTAGCCGGGCTTTTTGGGGGTGGCCGACCCCCATTTCACGTTTTGCAGAGTTTGATGCTGCTTTTCCGCGGTTTTCCGACCTCAAACTCTGCAAAACTTTCATGAGCACCTAGCTTCTGGCACGCGAGCCCCGATTCACTAGGGCCTGCACCCTCGCCACGATGTCATCTGGCTTCCTCATACTCTGGGCGCTGAGCCGCAACACTGCATAGCCCGCAGCCGTGAGACGCGAATTCACCTCGGTGTCCCACTCTCGCTGATCGGATGCGGAGTGGTACGAGCCGTCATAAAAAATCATGATCCGCAGCGAGCGGGAGCCAAGGTCCGCAGTCGCAACTGGGCCACGCTCATCGGCCACTTTGAGTTGTGTTTCAAGGTCCGGGATCAAGGGTTTGAGCAGCAGCCGCACCCAGGTCTCTGGCGGAGAGTCCGCGCCGAGCTCGCAATGTTCGAGGACCAAGCGTTTCA
>DYZK01000112.1 GCA_020741275.1 Corynebacterium urealyticum | reverse complement strand
CCCTTCAGCTTGTCGGCAAAACCGCGCTTGACGCGCGCGGAACCGGTGGTGATGGACGCGTCCGCCGCAGCGGTCTTGGATGCCTTGCTCACGTTGTATTTCCCGTCTCTTCGTGGCTGGGCGTGCTGGCTCTTTCCCGCCTTAGCCCTCGGGTTAGCCTTGCGAGGTTCCCTCAGGAGCGCGTGTGCTTAGGACGCCAGCACGTTCCAACTCGTTGGTGTTTTAGGCCACTAGTCTAACCTGTCTAGTTCTGGCCCGTCTAACAGGGCCGGGTTCACGCTACGTGATCGGTTGTAGCGGCCTCGTAAAACTCAGGTAGAGGCGCAAAACCAGCCAGTTTGAGAGCCCGAACGCTTACCCGAGAACGCAGCTGGCGAGTATCCCACACGGCGTCGTTATAGAAGCGGGAGGCCAGGTCAACGCGCGTGGAGGCTGCGATGAACGCCGGGTGCTCGATCACGGTGGCGTCCAGCGCCACAAGCAGACTGTTTTCCGCCTCAGAGTGCGCCCCCATATCGGTGGCCTGCAGGGGTACGCGGGACACCCGATCCGCCTGCTTTTTCAAATCTGGCCGCAGCGTGGCAATCAACATCGCGCGAGCATGTAGCGCGCCTTCCAAAGTGAGCCGGGCGCTATCAGTGCGGATGTGCAGGCGGTTGAGCCGGGCGGCGGTGAAATAGGACCACAGGCCGACCACCAGAAGAACAGCAAGTACGGCAGCAAGTACGACGAGCCAGGTCGGGATCGCGATCACGAGCAGGTCACCTTCCGTCCCTTGAGCGTGGCTGTGTGATACACCTGCTCCACGCGACTGGCCACGGTGTTCCAGTCATACATCTGGCTCCGGTCCTGCCCGCGGGCAGCCAGTTCGCGAAGCTCGGCGGGCTGCGACAGCAGACCGTTGACCTTCAGCGCGAGGTTGGCCGCATCGTGGTTGGCAAACAGGGACGCGGCGCGCCCATGGTCGCCGACCGCCTGGAAGGCCGGGATATCACTGGCGACGACGGCCGCGCCTGCAGCCATCGCCTCCACGAGCACGATGCCGAAGCTCTCGCCTCCGGTGTTGGGGGCGACGTAAATGTCGCTGCTGGCCAGGGCTCGGGCTTTCTCCTCGTCACTGACCTTGCCCAGCACCCGCACCGTTGCCTCACTAGGCTGCCTGCCGTCAACCCAGCTCAGCCCCATCCCGTCCAGGCGCTTGCCGAGTGCCTCAACAGATCCCGCGCCCACGACCAGGAGTTCAACATTCGGGTGCTGGCGCAGGATGGCCGGCATCGCCCCGAGCATCACCTGGAGGCCCTTGCGCGGCTCATCGAAGCGACCGAGGAACATCAAGCGAGGCCGGTCAGGATCGAGCTCAGTCAACACTTCCGCCTCCCGGTAGGCAGCAGTGTCAACCCCGTTGGGGATCAGTACTGGGTCGCCGGCGAGCATCTCCACCTGCCAGCGTCGGGCTTCCTCAGAGACCGCAATGCCGGCGTGAATCTTCTCCAGAAACGGCCGCAAAGCCGGCAAAGCGAGCTTCAGGAGCTTCGAACCGCTGGCCGAGGCGTGATAGGTGGCCACCATGGGGCCTTCGGCAACCGCGAGGGTCAGCATGGAATAGGACGGAGAGTTCGGTTCGTGGATGTGCACGACGTCGAAATCATTTCGCGCGATCCAGCGGCGAAGGTGCCGGCGTGTTCGAGGTCCGAAGCTCAGCCGTGCCACGGAACCGTTGTAGCGGATGGGGAAGCTGGGGCCACCGCACTCCAGGAACTCCGGCAGCCCCTCCCTCTGCTCTCCCGGTCCGATGAGGCTCACGTGGTGGCCGCGGCGCTGAAGTTCGGCGCAGAGCTCAATCGCGTGGATCTGCACCCCGCCGGGTTCGTCGAAGGAGTACGGGCACACCATTCCGATGTTGAGGGGGCGCTCACCAGTCACTGCGAGTTGATCCTGAGTCACGGAGCCTCCCCCGCACCAAGCCGAGCACGGCGCGCCTCACTCAAGTCGTCATAAAACAGGGGCTGCAGCATGTGCCAGTCGGCGGGGTGGGCAGCGATATTTTTCGCGAAGCCGTCGGCAATATCCTGCGCGACTTCCACGATCGGGCGGTCCGTATCGATCCTTGGCCCCACGGAAAAGCCCCACGGATCTGCGGCCTCGCCGAAGAAACTGTGTGCTACGTGCAGGGCGGCCCCAGTTTTCTGGGCAAGCATGGCGGGGCCTGCGGGCATAGAGGTGCGCTCGCCGAAGAAATCCACGGGAATTCCGCGACCGGTCAGATCCCGCTCCCCCATCAGACACACGATCCCGCCATCCCGAAGAATCTCCTCGAGCCGGGACATCGGCGGTTGCTGGCCACCAGTCAACGGGAGGACCTCGAAGCCCAGCTGGTTGCGGTAGCGGACGAAAGCTTCAAATAGCGATTCGGGTTTCAGCCTCTCCGCGACGGTCGCGAAACCGCCGTGGGTGTGAACAAGCCACACCCCAGCCATGTCCCAGTTCCCGGAATGCGGCAGCGTCAGGATGAGTCCGCGCCCCTCCTCGACGGCCGCAGCCACGCGCTGTTTGCTCACTGGGGAGTCGAAGCCCCGGTCAAGGGTGACCGCCAGGTCGTCACCGACCATGCTGGGCAGCCGGAAGGCCTCCTTCCAATACCTCAGGTAGGAGCGCATCGCGCGACGCACGAGGTCACGAGTGACGTTCTCGGGTCCGACGACACGCGATAGGTTACGACGTAGCTGATCGGGCCCCTTCCCCCGACCCGAGGCAGCATCCGCGATCACGTCGAAAAGCGCGGCTGCGACAGGTTCCGGCAGGCGCTTGGTCGCCGCCCAGCCCAGGTGATACCCCAGGGCGGAGAGATCCTCGCTACTGGGGAGGGATAGCTTCTTGGTCACGGGCTAAAACTCCCGTGCTCCCGCGGGGGCCGCGATGTGATCGGTGGATGCGTCCGAGCGGGAGGCCATCACGAGGCGCTGGATAACCGTGAATACGGAGCCCAGCCCCAGCAGCCACAGGCCCACCCAGAGGACATATGGCACGCCCAGGCCGGACAGCCCCAGGGCGACCAAAGAAATGATGAGCCGCTCCGGACGCTCGATGAGCCCACCATCAACGGGCAGGTCACTGGCCTCTGCTCGCGCCTTCACATAGCTGGTCACCTGTCCCGCGACGAGAATCGTGAGGGTGAGAGCAAGCAGAACCGGGTGAGACTCGGCGTCCATAGCAAACCAAAAAGCGAGCGCACCGAAGATCGCACCGTCCGTTACCCGGTCACAGGTTGCGTCCAGGGTGGCGCCGAATTTTGTACCGCCGCCCGCCATCCGGGCCATGGTGCCGTCGACCATGTCCAGCGCGGTCGTTAGTCCGATCAGCACGGCCGCGGCAAAGTGGTGACCGGTGGGGATCAGCCACAGCGCGAGCACCACCGCGGCGACCGTCCCGCCAAGGGTGACCGCATTCGGACTCACGTTCGCTTTCTGAAGGGTGCGGGCAATGGGTTCAATGATGACGGAGGCAGGCCGACGGGCGTGTTCGCTCAGCATGAAGCCTTCCTTTCCGTCATCACGATCGTCCTTAGTACGGGTGCCCTACGCCCGGTATTATCCACTATTTCTGATCCTCAAGCTCGCGCCACGCCCGGGAGAGCAAGGCCCGGGTATCGCGAAGTGTCTGCGGTAGCACTTTAGCGCCGGCGATCACAGTCATGAAACTCGTATCCCCAATCCAGCGGGGCACGATGTGTTGGTGCAGATGTGTTGGGACCGAGCCACCGGACGGGCGGCCAAGGTTCATGCCGACGTTGATCGCGTCCGGGCCCGAGACCAAGCGCAGGGTCTTGATTGCGTGCTGCGTGAAGGTCGCCAGCTCAGTGAGCTCCGACATCGTCAGGTCCTCGTATTTGGCTACCTGGCGGTACGGGATCACCATCATGTGCCCGGGGTTATAGGGAAAGAGATTGAGAACGCAGAAGACCTCCTCACCACGAGCGACGATGAGCGCCTCCTCGTCGGGGAGGTTAGGCAGGTCGAGGAACGGGTCCTCAGGCTTCTTCTCGGGGCTCTCGGGGCCTTCTGACCCCTCCTGATCGGATTTCTTCGGCCGATCGGCAAGGTAAGCGGAGCGGTAGGGCGCCCAGAGGCGGTCCAGACCACCGGCGAGGTCGGGCTGCGAGCCCACCCCGGTGTCCACGACCCGGTCATGCCCTTCCGACGATCCCTGGGTAGAAAGTTCGGCCGCCGCAGGTTCTGCGGCCCCCTGCTCCGTGGAACACCGGCCGGCGGGAACCTGGCCCGGATCGCAACTCACTATCCTCACACCCCTACCTGTAGTAACTGTCGCCGGGCGATGATTAGCCCAGTTCCGACGCGATGAGCTCCTTCGTCGGCTGCTCGTTGCGCCGCTCGCCGATCCACTCCTTAATCGCCTTGGCCGCCTCCTCACGAGGCACACCGTTGACCTGGGTGCCGTCGTGGAAGCGGAAGCTCACCGCACCATTCTCGACGTCCCGGCCACCCACAAGCAGCATGAACGGGATCTTGCCCTTGGTGTGGGTGCGGATCTTCTTCTGCATGCGGTCATCGGAGGTGTCAACCTCGGCGCGAATGCCGTCCTTACGAAGGTCGGCGACGAATTCCTCCAGGTACTCGGTGAAGTCCTCGGCCACCGGGATGCCCATGACCTGGTGCGGTGCCAGCCAAGCTGGGAAGGCACCTGCGTAGTGCTCCAGGAGCACGCCGAAGAAGCGCTCGATGGAGCCGAATAGCGCGCGGTGAATCATGATCGGGCGCTTCTTGGTGCCGTCCGGCGCGGTGTACTCCAGGTCAAAGCGCTCAGGCAGGTTGAAGTCCAGCTGCACGGTGGACATCTGCCAGGTACGGCCAATGGCGTCGCGAGCCTGGACGGAGATCTTCGGCCCGTAGAAGGCTGCACCCGCCGGGTCCGGAACAAGCTCCAGGCCGGACTTCTCAGCGACCCGCTGCAGAATCTCGGTGGAACGCTCCCAGATCTCGTCGGTGCCGACGAACTTCTTCGGGTCCTTCGTCGACAGCTCCAGGTAGAAGTCGTCCAGACCGTAGTCGCGCAGCAGGGAGATGATGAACTCCAGTACCGTGGTCAGCTCATCCTCGAGCTGATCCTCGGTGCAGTAGATGTGTGCGTCGTCCTGGGTGAAACCGCGTGCGCGGGTCAGGCCGTGCACCACGCCGGACTTCTCGTAGCGGTAGACGGTGCCGAATTCGAAGAGTCGCAGGGGCAGCTCACGATAGCTGCGGCCGCGGGAAGCGAAGATGAGGTTGTGCATCGGGCAGTTCATCGGCTTGGCGTAGTAGTCCTGCCCCGGCTTGGTGACATTGCCCTCCTCGTCGGTCTCGCCATCCAACTGCATTGGGGGGAACATGCCCTCGGCGTAGAAGTCCAGGTGACCGGACTTCTGGAACAGGTCGCCCTTCGTAATGTGCGGGGTGTTGACGAAGGAGTAACCGCTGGCCAGGTGGCGCTTGCGTGAATGCTCCTCCATCTCGAAGCGCACGATGCCACCATTCGGGTGGAACACCGGGAAACCGGAGCCTACCTCGTCGGGGAAGCTGAACAGGTCAAGCTCCGCCCCCAGGCGACGGTGGTCGCGCTTTTCGGCTTCCTCCAGCATGTGCTGGTACTCGGCGAGCTTCTCCTTGGACTCCCATGCGGTGCCGTAGATGCGCTGCAGGCACGCGTTGTCCTGGTCGCCGCGCCAATACGCCGCCGAGGAGCGGGTAATCGCAAACGCCGGGATGTAGCGCGTGGTCGGCACGTGCGGGCCGCGGCACAGGTCGTACCATTCGACCTCGCCGGTGCGCGGGTTGACGTTCGAGTAGGCGGTCAACTCGCCTGCACCGACCTCCATGGCCTCCTCCGAGTCCGGCGCGACGTTGCCCTTATCCTCGATCAGCTCGAGCTTGTATGGCTCGGCCGCGTATTCGGTGCGGGCCTCATCGTTCGAGCTATAGGCCTTGCGCTCAAAGCGCTGGCCGGACTTGATGATCTTCTTCATCTCTCGCTCGATCTTCTTCAGATCCTCGGGCGTGAACGGCTCCGCGACGTCGAAGTCGTAGTAGAAACCACCATCGATGGCTGGCCCAATTCCCAGCTTGGTACCCGGAAATACCCGCTGCACTGCCTGGGCGAGAACGTGCGCGGTGGAGTGGCGGATCACGCCGCGCCCCTCTTCCGTATCAGACGCAATAGCGGTGACCTCGGTGTCCACTTCCGGGGCCCAGGCAAGGTCGCGGAGGTTGCCCTCTGGGTCCTTCACAACGACGATGGCCTCGGGCCCCTTGTTCGGCAGTTCCAGTGGACGCATAGCCGCACCGGCTGTCTCGCCAGCCGGAACGAGGAACTTAACGGCAGGCTGTGCGGAAACGGGAGAGTTCAAGAAAATGCTCCTTCAAGCAACGACGTGGGCGGTCACATACCGGGTGACAGCCACTAACGACCTTTCAGTTTACCCCTCGAGGATCTGTTGCCCCCAGTAGGAGCCCGGTTCGGTGCCAGGCAGCACCCAGTAGACCCCGGAACCGGTGTGGGTGATCCACTGATTGAGTCGGTCATTCTCCGCCAGACGGTGCTGCAGCGGGGTGAACGAGGTATCCGGGTCCTCCTGGAAGCAGATGAAAATCAGGCCAGAATCACCGTGTTCATTAACCTCGCCGTCCCAGTTGAACGGGCGTCGCAGCATGTGTTTACCTTCCCCGGCCGTGATCCCCACGTGACTCTTGGGGTCAATCACGGGCAAGCCGGTGGAATCCACCGCGTTGAGGTCCGGGTCGTCGAACTCATCTTCTCCGGTCAGGGGTGCACCGCTGATGGCCTTGCGGCCGAAGACATTTTCTCGGCTCTCGCGGTCGAGGGCTTCCCAACCAGGCATATCGAAGGTCACCCGGCGGACGATCATGGAGGTGCCGTTTCGCTCGTCCCAGACCGCGTTGTCGAATTCCTCCTCGGTACGCGGAACAACCGTGCCGTCCTTGAAACCCATGAGGTTTCGCGCGGTCTGCCCCTCCCGGATGTCGACGAAGCCGCGCTGGGTCCAGCGTGGTTTAACATAGTCCCGGCCACCACGGGTCAGCACCCGCATCGCATGCGACAGGGTGGTCAGATCCTCGCCGCACATTTGGACGACGACGTCCCCATCGCTAAACGCCGGGTCCAAATCGTCGCCCTTGAACTTAGGCAGCCCCTTGGTGTGGGAAGAAACCCATTGTGGTGCTGAATCAAGGGCCCCGATCTTTTGGATGAGGGCCGGTGACCAGCCGACGGTGATAGTTAGGTTGGCGGGTTGCAGATTCAGCTCGGGCTCTAGGTCTGCCAACGCAGCCTCACCCTGGGTCAGCTTCCGGGCATCCGGGGTCCACACTCGCATGAGCCGGCGGAGGTCCTTGCGGAGGGCCTCACGGCTGTTTGCGTTGTGGAAATCGAAGGCCACAATGAGCCCATGACTCTGGTGTGGCGTTTGGATGCCAGCCTGGCGAGCACCGTCGAAGGGAACGGTCAACTTTTCCTCGATGTGCCCGGAGGAGTTGGGCTTGTCTCCCCCGCGTACCTCGCCGTCCGCGCAGCTGGCGAGCACGGCAGCCGCGCCCGCTGCGCCGACACCGGCAAATAGGCCACGTCTGCTGACGTTAAAAAATCCCGAAGACTCCCCAGTACTCATCTCACTCAACTACCTTCTTTTATCCTTGCTAAATCTCTCAATCCACAATCGAATGGCAGGAAAGCCTGGGTCCCGCGTTGGTCACGCGGCCCAGGCTTTCACTGCATTGAGTGGTGGGAGGCGGCTTTAGTGCTCGCCGTGACCGGCGTGCTCCCCCTCGCCGCCCATCTGGGCACCGTGGCTGCCGTGTTCGCTGTGGCCCTCCATGCCAGCGTGATCACCGTGCTCGCCGTGGGCATCGCCGTAGTGCTCGTGGCTGGACTGCTGTACGCGAGCCGGGATGTTCTTCAGCTCGTACTCCGTGCCATCCTCTCCCTTGAGGGTGACGGTGATGTCGTCACCTGCAGCGATCTCCTCGGAGTAATCCATGATCATGATGTGGTCACCGCCCGGCTTCAGCTCCAGTTCGCCGCCGGCCGGGATGCTCAGACCATCCGGGTTCTCCTGCATGACACCATCGACAACCTCGTGGAGCTCGTATTTCGCGTCCAGGCTGCCGGATGCGGAGACGATGTGGATCTCCTTGTCGGTGTTGTTGACCAGCTTGCCGAAGACCGCAGTCATCTCCTTATCGGTGCCCTTAGCGCCGACGTATCCCTCTTCGAAGGTCAGGCCCTCAGCGGAATTCTCGGCAGTCTGAGATTCAGAAGCCGTCTGCTCGCTAGGCTTCTCCTCCGATGGGGAGCATGCAGCCAGACCGAGGGCGGTAACGCCCATCAGCGCGACTGCGGTAGCGCGCAGGGACTTTGAGCGGCGCACAGAGTGTCCAACGGTTGTATTCATGGTGTACCTCGCGGAAAAGTCCTTGATTATCAAGGAAGTGGTTGGTGCGGAGAGCGGGATGCCAGGACGGACGAACCGTACCCGGTTTCCCACCCCACGCTCATGGGATGTGGACCCAACCAGAAAGGTTTAGTTGAAGGTGCCTGCCGCAGGCTCAGCGCCAGCGACGTCAGCCGCACCTGGCTGAACGTCAGCGGGGGTCTCCTCCGTCTCAGTGGCTTCCTCAGACGTGGTGGTCTCCTGCGTCTCAGAAGTCGCCGAATTGGCCTTCATGTCCGTCTTATCGGCCAGCTCCGGCGTCTTTGCCCCGACGGTGGCGGTGTCGATGTGCTCGGTGCCGGTAGCGTTCTCATTCGGTGGAGCGCAGGCAGCCAGAGCGAGCGCGGTGCTCAGCGCGACAACGGCGGACAGTGCAGTACGGTTCTGCTTCACGGTTTTCAGACTCCTTGATGTTTCTCGTGGCTCTTCGCCCCTGCTGCGGCTCGCACCGCATGCGGACGCCCCAAACTACTTGGAGATATCCCGCCACCGTGCGATGGCGAGAACGAGAGCTCCTGCAATAACAACAATACTGGTTACGCCGAAAATCCACGCAGGCACGCCCAGCCCCTCAGACTCCGCTTCCTCCGACGGTTCGGAAGAGCTGGAATCCGAAGACTCGACGTCGCCGTACTTGAACTGCAGCGAGCCGCGAGTAGCGTGGCCATCCGAAGAAGTGATCTGATAGCCCACGGTGTACTCACCCGGCTTCCAGTCCACATCGTCATCAACCTCGATACTCAGAACTCGACCATCTGCATCGGGCTCCCCAGTAAAGAGAACCTCGCCATCGCGGGACAGTGCGATGCGATTAAATCCCTCCTTCGGGACACCCGAGAATGTCAAGGAGATTTCCTTGACTGGCTCCTCGATCTTAGAGCCCTGCTTTGGCGTGGAGTCAACCACGAGGTCGTGCGCTGCCGCCGGACCAACGCCGGCCCCCAACATCGCAACCCCCGCAACGAGTGCTGCTACGAGGCCCGCAATCCGGGACCGGAGCTTGTGTGCGTCAGCAAACCACAACTGCATCTTCACCTTCCATTGATGTTCGGGTCCGATATAGATAGTCGGACGATCGCTCGATTAAGTTCCCGCGAACTATTCTCCGCTCGAGCATACCCCGGCCCCTCCCCCCCCCAGGTCGAGCGCAGCCGCTCCTTGTTAGGGATCTTCAGCCAAGTAGTTGTAGCCACCAACCGCCCCCCTCTAGACCGCGGAAATCCGATACAAAAAAGGGGCCGGTCGCTGACGACCGGCCCCTTAAAAACCGTGGTCCTAACTGGGATTGAACCAGTGACCCCTTCGGTGTGAACGAAGTGCTCTCCCACTGAGCTATAGGACCTTGCAGCACATAATCTAGCCGAGCTCCATAACCTTTCCAAAACCTGCAGGCCACAACCGCATTCAGCGCGATACTTACCGGCCCGCGGCACCCCACCGCGACCGCTTGGTACCCCACAGTGCGCGAACAACGGATAAAACGTCCGCATCCAAAGCAACAACGCTAGGCAAATAACAACGAAGTGACTTTAAACCAACCCGTTTTTCATCCCTACACCTGGCGATTTGTTGCTTCGCGCACCATTGACTATCGTTTAGTGCTGCAGCACAGCTCGCAATCAGCGAATCCTCGATTCGCAGTGAACAGCTTCTGCAATGCGGATGTAGCGCAGTTGGTAGCGCATCACCTTGCCAAGGTGAGGGTCGCGAGTTCGAGTCTCGTCATCCGCTCCACTCTTATTTTAGAGGACCGCGCGATTAGCTCAGCGGTAGAGCACTTCCCCGACACGGAAGGGGTCACTGGTTCGATCCCAGTATCGCGCACGGTGAGTTCACCTTTACGGTGAGTTCGCACGCGGATGTAGCGCAGTTGGTAGCGCATC
>DYZK01000111.1 GCA_020741275.1 Corynebacterium urealyticum | reverse complement strand
GGCTTCCACGACCCCACCGCGAAAATCAGCGGCTACGGCACCGCCCTGTGGTTCTTCTTCATCTTCGGGGCCGTCGCCGTATGCGGCTACTTCCTCTACCGGGGACGTTCCTGGGGGCGTGGCCCGGTGGTTATGCTTCAGATCTGCCTCGTTCCCGTGGCTTATTACATGTTCCGGTCCGGACGTCCCGAGCTGGCCGTTCCCACCACGCTGGTCCTGATTCTTGGGCTCGCGCTGCTGTTCAACCCCACCGCTGTCAACTGGTGGACGATGGACCACTACCGCGACTAAGAACCGAGCACCACGACCTCGTCACCGCGCTGCTCCACCACGAAGCCACCACTGACCCGCAGGTGTACGGGCGAGCCAGCGGCTAGGCCATCCCGGCGGACCGAGAGTGTCCGCTCCTTCTTCTTGTGCTCGGTATCGAAGACCTGGATGCCTCCCTCGACCGGAACCAGCAGCCGGTCGGCCATATTCGCGCCGGCGCCCAACGCGTCGCGCACCGTGAACTCCGGGGCCAGGCTTGTTGGGTGGAAACCGACAACCGCATCACCTGTCCACCACGTCATGTTGTGCGGCAGATCCGCCGTGACCGGCAGCACCGGGGTGTCCTGAGTAGAACCAGCAACCGCCGGGGCAGAGGGCATTGGGTGGTGGTTGACCTCGCCGGAATCGCTAGCCACAATCAGCTGCGGCTTCCCATCACCACGCGCCCCCGTTGGCGCGTACACCGCCGCATGGTGCTGCGCGATCGCCACCAGCTGGCCATCCCGGGGCACGTAAAAGCTGTGGAGTTCCTCCGGCACATCCGAGCGCTCCGGCTTCGTCTTGAGCAACCGCAGCAGCATCCTGTCCTCACCCTCGCAGTGCTGGGTGGTTGCCAGCAGCTCGGTGCGGGTCAGGGCGGAAGTAAACGGGCAGTCCGCGTAGCGCTGCTCCTCCTTCTTTACCGGGGTTTCCTGGCGGCCCACCTCCATGGTGTGCACCAGGTCGCTGCGCCACAGCTCCACCCGGTGCGGGGAGATGAGGCCCGTGGAATCATTCGAACGCAGTGCCGTGGCGGAATCCTCCGCCAACGCGGAACGGGTGTGGGCATACTCACCAGTGCCAGCAGCCAGGCTCACCACATCCCCGCAGCCCTTCGGACCATGATAGATCGCGACGATCCGGTCGTTGCTAAAGGTCACATCGCAC
Organism: Corynebacterium urealyticum; assembly: GCA_020741275.1. Lineage (GTDB taxonomy): Bacteria > Actinomycetota > Actinomycetes > Mycobacteriales > Mycobacteriaceae > Corynebacterium > Corynebacterium urealyticum_A. The sequence goes on along the minus strand of DYZK01000111.1, from coordinate 1,923 downwards.
AACGGCAGCCCGCGGTCGTAGGACCACGCCACCTCACCAGAGCGGAGGTCATGCATGGAAAGCACATCGTCCTTAGCCGTGAGCACACCACCGGAAAGCAAGATCGGTGCAACCGTCTGCGGGGACGTTCCCCGCCACAGCTCCCGGAGCTTCGTCGGGGCGGCCTCAGCCGCCGCCGGGGCGGACAGAGTGGAGGCCTGGGCGTGGTCCACCCGGCGGGCGTCCGAGCCCCACCAGCTAGCGACCAGCACCACCACAAGAACAAGAATGATTGCGCCCACCGCGAGGACATCCTTGCGAGAGGCCCGCTCCGCGCGGGGCCAGCGGCGCTGCGTTCTCGTGGGCCCGGTGGGGGAGTGAGGCGCCATTAGTTCTTTGCCCCGCCGTTCCCGCCGCGCGAGCGCGCACCCCGACCGCGCCCACTACGGCTTCGGCCCTGCGCACTCGGACCGTGGCTACGAGACCCGAGGCCACGCGAACCAGCCCCTGCGCCGCGCTCACCGCGACCACCGCGAGAACGCCGAGCCGGCGCCGTCGCCGCCGCCGAACCAGCAACCCGACGATTCGGCCCCACCCGGTCACTCAGCTCCTCGTCCGTGGGTAGCCCCAGCACCTCCAGCAGCTCAGGGGACTGGGAGAACCACTGCGGTGGATTCTCCAGGCCCAAGCCCAACGCCTCGCTGATGTGGTCCCACCGGGGCACCTCATCCCAACCGACCAGCGTGATCGCGGTGCCGTCCTTACCAGCGCGCGCCGTGCGGCCAATCCGGTGCACATACGTCCGCTCGTCCTCCGGGACCTGGTAGTTGACCACATGGGTGACGTCCGTGACGTCGATGCCACGGGCAGCCACGTCCGTGGCGACCATGACGTCCACCGCACCATTCCGGAACAGCTGCAGAGACTGCTCACGGTCCGCCTGGCGCATATCGCCATGCACCGCGCCGACCCTAAAGCCCCACGCGGCCAGGTCCTCGGCGACCATCGCGGCCTGCCGCTTCGTCGGGGTGAAGACGATCGTCCGGCCCCGGCCCGGGCTCTGCAGAATCCGGGACAGCGTGGACATCCGGTCCAGCTTGTGGGACTGGAACGCGATCTGGGTGACGCGTTCGTGCGTATCCGCCGCGGCCGTAGAATCCGCCTGGATCATCACCGGTTGCTTCATGAACTCCCGCGATAGGCTCAGGATCGGCCCCGGCATCGTCGCGGAAAACAGCATCGTCTGCCGGTCTGGGCTGGTCAGCGACATGATCTGCCGAATATCGTCCAGGAAGCCCTGATCCAGCATCTCATCGGCCTCATCCAGCACCAGAACCTCCACCCCGGACAGCTCCAGTTCACCGCGGCGGTGCAGATCCAACAGGCGGCCCGGCGTGCCCACCACCACGTCCGTGCCCCGGTTCAGCGCCCGAATCTGCTGGTTGAAACCCACCCCGCCATAGATTGGCGTGACCGTCACCCGGTGCTTCTTCGCCGGAATCACGAGGTTCGCCGCGGCCAGCGTGAGGTCCTCAGCCACCTGCAGGCACAGCTCACGGGTGGGAACCACCACGAGGCCGCGAACGCTGCCATCGAGTTCGGTGATGCCGGCGTCGTCGAAAACCCGGTCCAACAACGGCACGCCGAAACCCAAGGTCTTGCCCATCCCCGTGCGAGCCTGACCGATCAGATCATCGCCCCGCAACGCGATCGGCAGGGTCAGCTCCTGGATCGCAAACGCCGTGGGCATGCCCGCCTGCTCCAACGCTTCGGCGATCTCGGCTGCCACCCCCAAGGAACGGAACGTCGGCCCAGGGGTCGCCCCCGAGTGATCATCGGAGGGGAGATGGGGCGATGGCACGGTCGGAACCTCCCTAAAACAAGGCAGTACTATGATGGTCACATTAGCGCACCGACGAGTGCGCCAGATCTTTCAAGAACCAA
>DYZK01000110.1 GCA_020741275.1 Corynebacterium urealyticum | reverse complement strand
CGGGATCGCCGGAGTCAGCGCGGCCTGGCAGCTCCGCCAACAGCTGGGGGATCGCGCCCAGCTGATGCTTGCTGAGGCTTATGGGCGCCTGGGCGGGAAGCTGAAGACGGTGCGTTTTTCCACCGGCCCCGTGGACATGGGCGCGGAGGCGTTTTTGAGCTTCGATCAGCAATTCATGGAGCTGATCGACAAGCTGGGAATGAGTTCCGAGTTACGCACCCCCTCTACGGCACACTCAGCCTTCCTGGTGGATGGCACATTCGTTGACATCCCGCGGGAGACCCTGATGGGCATTCCTGTCTCTGCCGACGTGGCATCCGAGATCCTCAGTCCCGCGGAAGCAGCCCGGCTGGACGCCGAGCGCGATGGCCAGCCGATGACGTGGAACGCGGGCGATGACACCACCGTTGGCGCTCTGGTAGAGGCCCGGCTGGGCAAGGCCGTGGTGGATAAGTTGGTCTCACCACTACTGGGCGGGGTGTACTCCTGTAGCGCCTACGACCTCGGCGTGCGTGCGACTCTGCCACAGCTGGCGGAGGCATTGGATCGCGCAGGTGAGGGAGGCCAGGCCTTCTTCTTGCTCGACGTCGTGGAGGAGTTGCTCGCGAAGCGCCGGGCCACGGCGGTTGGTGGTGGGGGATCACCTTTCCGGTCCTTCGATAAGGGCTACCGTAGCTTGATCGAGGAGATGATGCGCCAGGCAGACCCGGAGCTCATCCTGAACTCTGCTGTCGAGGAGCTCGGCAGGACGTCGGATGGACGGTGGGTCATTGATCCACTGGGGACGGTGGACGCCGTCGTCGTTGCGACCTCCGCGCCGACTGCGTCAGTGATCTTGGAGGATGCTGCTCCCGTGGCGGCGGAGGCGTTGGGAAGCGTAGAGCTCTCGAGCTCGGCGGTGGTGGGCATGCGTTTTGCCTCCGACCACGGTATCCCGGAGCGCTCCGGCGTGCTGCTGGGGTCGAACTCAGGCACCGCGGCGAAGGCCTTCACCTTCAGCTCGAAGAAGTGGCCGCATCTCGCCCAGGGCGGTGGAGCCTTCGTCCGCGCCTCCTTCGGAACCAAAGACGAACCCTGGTACGTCGACGCGAGCGACAGGGCCCTGTTGGCTTATGCTCTGGAGGATCTGGAGCGGGTCACGGGCGAGCGGAAAACGCCGGAGGAAATCTTCGTGCAGCGCTGGCACGGTGGGATCCCGTGCTACGGGGTTCACCACTCCGAGAAGATGTCCCAGGTGTTGGAGGACGTGGCTGGGGTTCCGCGCCTCGCGGTGGCTGGTTCGATGCTGCGCGGGGTTGGGGTGCCGGCTACCGTTGCGTCCGGTGTCGCTGCGGCCGATAAGATTATCGCCGACTTGGGTTAAGACCCACGCTGCGCGGCAGCAGGGTGGGCATCAAGCCGGGTGCAGCTTACGTCAATGGAGCTGCACCCGGCTTTCTTGCTGTTCGGGCGCCGTTTAGCCTAAAGCTCGCGGGGTTCGAGGGTCATCGCGATGCTGTTGATGCAGTAGCGAAGATCGGTGGGGGTGTCGTACCCCTCACCCTCGAAGACGTGACCCAGGTGGCCGTGGCAGGTCGCGCAGAGAACCTCGACGCGACGCATACCGAGGCTTAAGTCTTCTCGGAGAACAACCGCATCGCTGTCGGCTGGGTCGAAAAAGCTTGGCCAGCCACATCCAGAGTGGAATTTCTCCGAGGAACGAAAGAGCTCGGCGCCACAACCGCGGCAACGGTATACCCCCTCGGTTTCGGTATCGACGTATTCGCCGGTGTGCGGACGTTCGGTGCCGGCCAGGCGTAGCACCTGAAACTCCTCGGGGTTGAGGCGCTGACGCCACTGCTCGGCGGAAAGATTCTGGAAATCTTCGGTCATTGGAAAACTATTTACCTTTCCAGGCTTGGGTGTTGTTCTCGTCTGCGGGCTTGCGGTGCCGTCCACTCAAGGTTGGCGGGGTGGACCGGTTGAGCAACCAGATCAGCGCAGTGATCGACACGCTGATGAGCAGCAGCATCCAGCCTACGGTGCCGCGTAGCGTTTCGAAGATGCGCCCGGCCCAGAACCATCGATCCGAATACCAGCTGTCGATAGCCAGGCACAGGTAGACCCCCAGCCAGGCGACTGGATTATGCACTGTCGACCGGCGAAGGAAGGCAGTGAAGAGAAGCGGAACGATAAGCAGCGAATAGTACATTTGCCCCAGGGAACTGACGAGGAACACCCCGATCAGCAGCAGGGAAGAGGTCGTGAATGCCCACATCACGCGATCCTCGTGCCGAGTGGAACGGCGCCACGGCAACAGGGTGAAAGCGCCGATGAGGACGAGTACTGCGGCGAGAATGCGCCACAACCATATCGTTGCAGCGCTGGCGCCGAAGTACACACCGACACCGACGATCGAAGAGTTCGCGAAGTCACGGACCTCGCCGAGGTGGGGCACAAGATTGTCGACGAAGCCCTGGGGCTCAGCCATCAACACCCACCCCACAACGTTGCAGACGATGGGAAGAACGAAAGCCGCAGCCAGGCTTAGCCACTGACGTCGAAAGAAGGGAAGAAACAGCAGGACGATGAACTGGGGCTTGATCGTGATCGCGAGTCCCAGTGCGAGACCGCTGAATACCTGGGAGGAGATGCCGTCGCGTAGGAGGAAGTACAGGAAGAGCGTGGCCAGGAGTAGGAGGACGCCGTTGATATTTGCGAAAAGCAGGTTGTTTTTTACAGCCTCGGTGTTGAATACGGCGATGATGCTCAATGGCAACAGCGCGCCGGAAAGGGAGCCCAGCCAGGTCTCCGACCAGCCGCGGGCGGCGTAGATGATGTGGCTAAGTAGCCCCAGGGCAATCACGATCGCGATGGCGTTGCCAAAGACATATACCGCCCGCGCTGCGTCAAAATTGCCAAGGGCAGACAGTGGGCTCAGGAGCATCGTCCCGCCCGGGAGGTAGAGATAGTGCGGGTCTGTGGTGGTGTAGTCCTCGGAATACACGGGCACACCCGACCAGAAGCGGTTGAGAGCCTCCCAGACTGTGGTGAAATCGTCCGTTGTGCCACTCTCGTAGGAAGCCCATATCTTATGCAGGGCAGTGAGGATCGCCAGTGGCCACAGCGCCCAGCTTACCCACGGGAAGCGCTCATCGAAGCGGATCATGCTTGCACTGCCGCGCCGAGGCTCGTCAGGGGCTGGTGACGCGGAAATGGGCGCTGGGGAAGTGGCAGAGAGGCTCATGGTGTCTTCGAGAATATCTTGGGAATATGAGAAAAGAGGCAACAGTGTGAATACTGCTGCCTCTTCTTATATGGAGCGGATGACGAGACTCGAACTCGCGACCCTCACCTTGGCAAGGTGATGCGCTACCAACTGCGCTACATCCGCGTGCGAACTCACCGTAAAGGTGAACTCACCGTGCG
>DYZK01000109.1 GCA_020741275.1 Corynebacterium urealyticum | reverse complement strand
GCCTGAATGCCTCTGAGTTGCTGCACACCACGCTGCAGGAGATGGCTGATGGGCCGGGGCGGGCACAGCTCGACCGGTGGCGGGAGAAGCTGCGGCTGATCCTCATCGATGATGCCCACAACCTGGACCCTGCTGCCGCCGAGTTCCTAGAGCAGTTCTTCACCCCGGACACACGGGTGGTGCTCGCCGGGGACCCCGACCAGTGCGTATTCCACTTCCGCGGTGCGGACGAAGAGCTGCTCAGCAAGTACGCCGCCGACGAGAATCATCGCGTGGTGCTCAGCGGCTCCCAGCGCTTCGGGGCGCCCACCGCGCGTGCCATCAACGCGCTGACCGGGCACCTGCCACACGTGGATACCCGCATCCCGCTGCGCGTGGCCGAGGACGCGGCGGCCCAGGGCGTCGAGGCAGCGGCAGGGGAGAAGGCCACGCCGGATGCCGGTGCCGAGGGGATTGAATCCGACACCGTGGGGGAGCGGAACCAGCCAATCCGGGTGCTGCGGGCGAACTCCGGGACCGCGGAGCGACTGCACATCACCGATAATCTGCGTCGCGCCCACGTCCGCGACGGCGTGGCCTGGCAGGACATGGCCGTCATCGTCCGCTCCGTCGGGGAGATCGCGCCCATCCGGCGCGCCCTGCTGACCCACGGGGTGCCCGTGAGGGTGGACCAGACTTCCATCATCCTCGCGGAACAGCCCCTGATCCGGCTGCTACTCACCGCCCTGGAAGCCACCTACCGGCCGCTGGAGAACTCCGAGGTCCGCGTGCTCATGGAATCCATGGTTGGCGGAGCCGACCCCATCATGGTGCGTCGCCTCGAGCGTGTGCTGGCCCAGGCGCTGGCTCGCCAACGCCTGCAGGGCAAGCCGGTGCCGGAGAACGCCGCGGGTCTGCCATACCAATCCAGCGACGCGCTCAGCGCCCTGCTTAACGGTACCGCCAGCGTGGAGGATGCGGCGGAGTGGACCGCGGGATTCAACAACCGCGAGCTGCAGATCCTGCAGAACATGAGCGACGTCCTCACCGCGGGCAGGGAGGCACAACGGGCGGGACAGTCCGTGGAGATGGTGCTCTGGGAGATCTGGAAGGCCACAGGACTGGACACCCGCCTGCAGGAACGGGCCCTGCGCGGCGGGACCTTCGGCTCCCAGGCGGACCAGGACCTCGACTCGGTGATGACGCTCTTCGACATGGCCGGGGACTTCGTCGAGCGCCACCCCAACGCCTCGATCCGCACCTTCTGCGAGGAAGTTCGCGCCCAGGAGCTGCCCACCGGTGGCCGTGAGCGGGGGATCGCCAGCAACGCCGTGGAGATCCTGCCCGCCCACGCCGCGGTGGGGCGCCAGTGGCACACCGTGGTCGTCTCCCGCGTGCAGGAAGGCAGCTGGCCCGCCGGGCCGACCGTGGGGGGGCTCTTTGGCCAGCTAGAGCTCGTTGACCTGCTGGACCGGGGCATCGAGCCCGGTACGCGGGTCTCGCGGGTGGCGAGCGCTGTCCACGAGGAGCGGAGGCTCTTCCTTGTCGCCATCTCGCGGGCGACCCACAACACCCTGGTGACCTGCATCGACAACCCCAGCGTGGAAAACGGCGTGCCCTCCCGCTTCGTCGAGGAGATCACCGACGCGCCGGGCGCCGTAGTACCTCTCGGCGCCGTGGAGCAGGTCGAGCAGGAAGAGCAGGAACAGACCAGACCAGCGGAACAGCTCAGCGCCCTGCCGCGGGTGCTGGCCCTCGAGCCGCTCATCGCCGAGCTGCGCGACGTGGTCACCGACCCTACTCAGCGGCACCACCGCCGCGTCGCCGCCGCCCGTAACCTCGCTGCGATGGCTGATGCCGGCATCTTCGGCAGTCACCCCGTCGACTGGTGGGGCATGGCCGAACCCACCACCATGGACCGGACCACCGACCGGCGTGGAGGGGTCTCCTTGAGCCCCTCCAAGCTGGACAATATCGATAACTGCGCGCTCAAAACATTCTTCGATGACCACCGCGGGGCGCAGGAGGAAACCAACGCCATGCGGGTGGGCATCGTTGTCCACGCCATTGCCCAGGCCATCATCCAACAAGACCTCAGTCTCGAGGATGCGCGCTACGCCGCACGGGCCGCGCTTCGCTGGGCGGTCGTGGGACCAGAGTTCGAAGTCAACGCAACACTAGAGCGCTGGGAGCAAGGCATCGAAAACCTCCACAGCTGGATCACGGGCACTCGCGGCGATTCTGAGGGCACGGAATGGGAGGTCGAGCAGCAGCTCTCAACCTCCCTGGGAACCCTTCCCACCGGGGAGAGGGTCACCCTCCGCGGCCGTATCGACCTCATGGCCACCGATGAGGACGGCCGGGTGATTGTCTACGACTTTAAAACCGGGAAAAGCCCCAAAAGCCCGGCCGATGCCCAGGCCAGCCGCCAGCTCGGCGCCTACCAGTTCCTCGTTCACGCGGATCGCGGCAAGCAGCCATACGGTGCACACCTGATTTACCCCGCCACTAGTGATGGGAAGCTCAAGAAAGCCAGCCAACCGGACTTCTCACCCGAACAGCTCGCCGAGACCAAGCAGAATCTGCTCGCCGCCGCCGAGCAGATCAGCGCTCCCGTGCAACTGGCCACCCCGGGCTTTCAGCAGTGCAGGACCTGCAATTACAAGCTGATCTGTCCGGCCAAAGACGCCGGCCGAAACGTGGTGAGCTCATGAGCCAGCCACACCATCCACACGACGGGGGCGCATCCAACGCCCAGCACACGACCCCGCACAGCGCACAGCAGCGAAAGGCAGCAATGCAGGAACCAGCCGGCGGAACCATCAGCCCCGAGGAACTCGCCACCCGGTGGCTCAAGCAGCCCTACCCACCCACCCCGCAACAATCCGCGGTCATCAGCGCGCCACCGCAGGGCAGCTACATCGTCGTCGCCGGTGCCGGGGCCGGCAAGACCGAGACGATGGCCGCGCGCGTGGTCTGGCTCGTTGCCAACGGCTACGTCCTGCCCGAACACGTCCTGGGTCTGACCTTCACCCGCAAAGCCGCCAACGAGCTCGGCCAGCGCATCCGCGGCCGGCTGGAAACGCTGGCCCGCAGCGGTTTCCGCGACCACCTGCCAGCCGAGGACCCGCGCCACGAAGCGCTGCGCAATATCTCGCCCTCGGTCTCCACCTACGACTCCTACGCCGGCAACATCGTCGGGGAGTACGGCCTGCTTACCCCCGTGGAACCCAGCGGGCGGATCATCAGCGACGCCGAAAAATGGATGATCACCCGCCAGCTGCTCATCGACCACGACCGCGAGCTGCAAACCTCACGCTCGATGGGCACCGTGATCAGATTCATCCACAGGCTCTCCGAGGAGATGGATAACCACCTCGCAGAACTTAAGGACGTCCGTGGCGAAACCGAAGCGCTGATCGACACCTTCCAACACGTCGAACACGGCGTGGGCAAGCCGCTCTCCAAGGATGCGTACAAGATCCGCGACGCTAACCAGGAACGCCTGGACCTACTGCCCTGGGTACAGAAGTACTGGGAGCGGCTGAAGGAACTCGACGTGCGCACCTTCGGCCAGCAAATGACCCTCGCGGCAAAACTAGCCTCCGAGCATGCGATCGTCGGCCAGTCCCAGCGCGAACGCTTCCGCGTGATCATGCTGGACGAATACCAGGACACCTCGCACGCCCAGCGGGTTCTGCTGCGCTCCCTGTTCGGGGACGGGCAGGACGACGAGCTCGCCGTCACCGCCGTGGGCGACCCCATGCAGGCGATCTACGGCTTCCGCGGGGCAACCTCCTCCAACCTCGGGAACTTTGAAACCGACTTCCCCTTCCGCGGGCAGCCCGCCCAGAAGCTCGAACTGACCACCTCCTGGCGCAACCCCGCCACCGTGCTGGAACTCGCGAACACCGTCTCCGCCCGCACCCTGGGGGAGAACCGCACCGTCTCCGAGCTGAAACCCCGCAAGGGCGCCGACGACGGGGAAGTCCAGGTGGCCTTCTTCGACGAAGCGGATCAGGAGCTCGAATGGCTCACCGACCAGCTGCAACAGCGGTGGGAGAGCTTCAAGAAGCGCAAGGAGGCCGCCGCGGTATCGGGGGAGAAGGTCGACCCCTTCAGCGCGGCCGTGCTCGTGCGGAAAAACAAGGAAGCCCTACCGATCTTCGAGCTCCTGCGCGCAAAGGGCGTGCCCGTGGAGCTCACCGGCGGGGCGGGGCTGCTGGACATCCCGGAGGTAGCGGACGTCTACGCCACCCTGCGCGCCCTCGTCGACCCGGAGGACGACCCAGCCATGCTCCGCCTGCTCACCGGCCCGCGCTTCAACCTCGGGGCCCGCGACCTGCAGATCCTCGCCCGCCGCGCCCAGCAGCTCCAGCGCCGTGCCAAGGGAGACACCGACCCAGGGGAGATGAACCAGGTCGCGACCGGTACCAGGGGAGAGGACCCGTGGATCCACAATCCTGCCTACGAGGAGCTGAAACATTTTGACTCGCCCCTACGCGAACAACTCCTCGAAGCGATCCCCAATCCAGCGGACGCCACCGTGGGGTTGGCGGACGCCATCGCGGACTTTACCGATGCCGAAGAGCAGGGGATGAGCCCGCGAGGGGTGCGAGCCATCGCCGAGCTCTCCCGCGAGCTCGGCCACCTGCGTCGCAACTGCCTCACCAAGCCGCTGCCGGACCTCATCGCGGACATCGAGGACATGATCGGTATCCGCAGCGAGGTGCTCACCCGCTGGCACCGCAACCCGGATGATTCCATTGGCACCAGCCACCTCGACGAGTTCGCGGACATCGTCCAGAAGTTCTCCCAGCTCGCTGGCTCCAGCGCGTCGAATCTGGTGGATTACCTGCGTGCCGCCCACGAGCACGACGCTGGCCTGGACCCCGGCGAAGTGGAGGCGAAAACCGATACCGTCCAGTTGCTTACCGTCCACCGATCCAAGGGGCTGGAATGGGACATCGTCGCGGTACCGCTGGCCCACCGCAAAAACTTCATCGACGCCGAAACTCCAGGCACCAAGCTTGAAGAATGGCTTCATAACGTCGAGCGCATCCCCTCCAGTCTGCGCGGGGACTCCGAGAACGAAGGCCAATCGGGTGGCTACCCGCTCTACGACATCAGCCACGCCGAGAAGAGCGTGGATATCACCAAGGCTGCTGATGTTTTCAAGGAGCAGCTGCAAGCCAAGGAGGCTCAAGAAAGCGAGCGGCTGTTCTACGTGGGAATCACCCGCACCGAGCGGGTGCTGCTGGTGAGTGGCTCCGCGTATAACTCCGGTGTTACCGCACTGGATCCCTCGCTGAACCTGGTGCAGCTGAAAAACCGCATCACTGACTCCCGTGCGCCTCTGGCCGGGGCGACCGTGCACACTTGGTCCGACCTGGGGCGCAAGCCAAGTAACAAGGATGCCGCGCGGGTGGAGAAGGGCAACGCCACAGAGATCGACCATTATCTCTATCCGACCCCTGAACAGATCATCGCCCGGGAGGAATACGCCGCTACCCGCCGCAACACTACTGCCGCCGAGGAGCAGGCCAGCTGGCCGCAGCCCGCGCCACTGGCCAGCCGGCCCGGCGCGGCCGAGGGAGCGAGCATGGTCGTCGACGCACTCGGCGCGGCAACCACCGGCGACCCCGCAAGCGAATCCGCCGCCAACCAGGACATGCTGACCCGGCAGTGGGATGAGGAAACCCGCCTGCTGATCCAAGAGCACCAGCAGCGCACCCTCACCGCCGTGGAGGTTCCACTCGACCCGATGCTCACCGCAACCCAAGCGGTCGCGATGAACCAGGACCCGGAACAGTTCGCGCGGCGGCGTCGTCGCCCCATCCCGATGCAGCCCCAGCCCTACGCCAAGCGCGGAACGGCCTTCCACAACTGGGTGGAGCAGCACTACAACCAGGCCATGCTCTTCGACGAGGATGAAATGCCCGGTGCCTCCGACGCCACCCTCCAGGACCCGCAGCTGGAGGAGCTGAAGAACAAATTCCTCGCCTCGGAGTGGGCCCAGCGCACCCCGGAATCCGTTGAGGGCTCCTACCTGGTCAACATCGGCGGCTTCGTCTTCAACGGCCGCATGGACGCCGTGTTCCACGAAGGAGACGACCCCGCCGCAGGCTGGCTCGTCGTCGACTGGAAGACCGGGCAGATGCCCACCGGCCGGGCTATGAGGAATGCCGAGCTCCAGCTCGCCGCCTACCGTCTGGCCTGGGCGAAAATCCTGAGCCGCCAGCTGGGTGTGGAGGTCCCGGTGGACAATGTGCGCACCGCGTTCTTCTATGTCCGCACCCAACACACCCACTACGTGCAAGACTTGCCGAACGAAGAGGAACTCATCGCCCGGCTAGGCTTGGACAAGTCCTAAGCCCTAGGATTTGATGGTTCACTACAACCCGCCCCGGGCCTCGGGGCAGGGGTCGGGCCCACCCACGGGCCGGGCACCCAATAACTGATGGGGCAGGGCACGAACCCACCCCACGAAACCACCCCAGGATAGGAAGTCATGCGGTTTAGAATGCGGGAACGCTTCCAGACGGAAGGCGAACTTGACGGTCTCCCGCCGCACGCGCTGCTCAACATCCTCCGCCTGCCGGAGGAGGAATACCGCAGCCCCTGGCGACTCATCGGCCGCCGCATGCTCTACGCCCTCGGCCTCATCCTCGGGGTGGCGCTGCTGACCTACCGGGGCAGGGCGGGATACACCGGCATCGAAACCTTCATCGACGCCGTGTACTACTCAACGATCACTCTGTCGACCACCGGTTACGGTGACGTCACCCCGGTCAGCCAGCAGGAACGCCTCATCACGGCCCTGATCGTCACCCCCTTAAGAATCGTCTTCCTCGCCCTGCTGGTCGGCACGACGCTGACCGTGCTGACGAAGGAATCCCGCCAAACCTTCATGATCCGCCGCTGGAGGAAAAGAATGCGCAACCACACCATCGTCATCGGCTACGGCACGAAGGGCCGATCCGCCGTGGCAGCCCTCCTCGCCGACGGCGTCTCCCCATCTCAGATCGTGGTCGTGGACCTTGACCGGGAAGCACTCGACCTCGCCAACGCCCAGGGCTTGGTCACCGTCCACGGTTCGGCGACCCGCTCCGACGTGCTGAAACTCGCTGGCGTCAACCGCGCCCGGGCCGTCGTCGTCGCCCCGAACCAGGACGACACCGCCGTGCTGGTCACCCTCTCCGTCCGAGAGATCGCGCCTTCGGCCACCATCATTGCCAGCGTGCGTGAATCCGATAACTCACACCTGCTGCGCCAGTCCGGCGCGGACTCCGTGGTGGTATCCAGTGAGACCGCTGGCCGCCTCATGGGGCTGGCGACCGTCACCCCATCCGTGACTGAAATGATGGAGGACCTGCTCTCCCCGGACGAGGGCTTCTCCATCGCCGAACGCCCCGCCAAGGAAGAAGAGGTCGGCGGTAACCCGCGCGTGCTGGAGGACATCGTGCTTGGCATCGTCCGCTCCGGCGCGCTGTACCGCATCGACTCCGCCGAAGCCGAGACCGTCGAACCAGGAGACCGCATCCTCTACGTCCGCGGCATGGGCAACCTCGAGGAGGGAGAGTAATTGGAGACCAGGGGCCACCTGGATCCGGAACAACTACGCGCAGCAACCGCCCCCCGCGGGCCGGTCGCGATCATCGCGGGCGCGGGCACCGGCAAGACCCGCACCATCACCCACCGCATCGCCCACCTCGTGGACGGCGGTTTCGTCAACCCTGACCAGGTGCTGGCCGTGACCTTCACCTCCCGGGCTGCCTCCGAGATGCGGGAACGCCTGGCGATGATGAACGTCGCGCGCGTCCAAGCCCGCACCTTCCACGCCTCCGCCATGCGCCAGCTCGGCTATTTCTGGCCGAAATACGCCGGCGACCTGCCGTGGAAGCTCGTGGACTCCAAGTTCCCACTCATGTCCCGTGCCGCCCGTGGTGCCGGCCTGGACCCCACCACCACGCTGCTCAAAGACTTGATCGGTGAGGTGGAGTGGTGCAAATCCTCCCTCGTCGTCGCGGAGGACTACCCGAAGGTCATGGTGCCCGAGCGCCGCGACTGCCCCGTGAGCCCCGAGCAGTTCATCAAGGTGTTTAAGAACTACGAGCAGCTCAAGGCCACACCCGAGGGCATGTTGCTGGACTTCGACGATCTGCTGCTGAATATGGCCGCCGCGATCGAGTCCAACGTCGGTATCGCCGAGGAATTCCGCTCCCAGTACCGCACCTTCGTGGTCGACGAGTATCAGGACGTCACCCCGCTGCAGCAGCGCCTGCTCGACGCCTGGCTCGGCGAGCGCGACGACCTCACCGTCGTGGGCGACGCCAACCAGACCATTTACTCCTTCAACGGAGCCAGCCCCAGCTACCTGCTGGACTTCACCACGAAGTTCCCCGAAGCCACGACCGTGCGCCTGCACCGGGACTACCGCTCCACCCCACAGGTCGTGGAGCTAGCCAACGAGGTGATCGGCAAGGCTAAGGGCCGGGCTGCCGGGACCCGCCTGAAGCTGGAGGGGCAACGCCCCGACGGCCCGGAGCCGGAGTTCGTGGAATACCCCGATGAGGCAGCAGAGGCCAAGGGGGTGGCGGAGAAGATTGCCCAGCTCATCAAGGAGGGGGTGCAGCCCGCAGAGATCGCGGTGCTGTACCGCATTAACGCCCAGGCCGGGGCGCTCGAATACGCCCTGGAGGAGGCTGGGATCCCGTACCAGGTCAAGGGCGGGGAGGGCTTCTTCTCCCGCGCCGAGATCCGGCAGGGCCTGGGTGCGCTGGCCAAGAGCGCGCGGAGCTTCGGTGGCCAGCCGGGCGGGCAGCCGGCCGGTGACGGCGGCGCAGCTGGAGCAGACAGCACCGGCCCGGAGACCCGGGAGGAGATCCTCAACGCCGCGAAGGCGGCACTCGCCCCGGTGGGGCTGACCGCCACCGAGCCCAGCGGTGCGCAGGAACGCCAGCGCTGGCAGTCTCTCAACGCCCTGGTGGAGCTGATCGAAGAGATCCTCACCGCGAACCCGCAGATCAGCTACCTCGGGGTCATCGGCATGCTGCAGGAACGGGTGCGTTCCAAGAACCCGCCGAAGGTGCAGGGCGTGACCCTGGTCAGCGTCCACATGGCCAAAGGCCTGGAGTGGGATGCCGTCTTCCTCGTCGGCCTCTACGAGGGAATGTTCCCGATCCACCACGCCCTCAAGGGTGCAGGTGCAGCCGACGCGATCGAGGAGGAACGCCGCCTGCTCTACGTCGGTGTCACCCGAGCCCGCGAGCACCTCCACCTCTCCTGGGCGCTGGCCCGGCAGGAGGACGGTAAACAGTCCCGCGTCCGCACCCGCTTCCTCGACGGCCTGGTGCCGTGGGAGGACGAGGATGACGGCGCGTTGGCCATCGACCTGGACCAGGCGCAACGTCGTCGGAAAACGGGCGCCCCGAAGAACGCCTGCGCCGTCTGCGGCACGCCCCTGTCCACCCCGGAGGCGAAGATCCTCGGCCGCTGCGGGCAGCACTCGCTGGAAACCGACCAGGTGGTCATCGGGGAGCTGCGGCAGTGGCGGCTGGAGACCGCGAAGTCCATGGGTGTTCCGGCGTACGTGGTATTCACGGACGCCACGCTGCTCGCCATCGCGCAGCGCATGCCCGCCAGCCCCGAAGAGCTCATCCAGGTCCCGGGCGTGGGGCCGATGAAGATCGAGCAGTTCGGGGAGGACGTCCTCGCCATCACCGCGAACTACGCCACGGGATAATGGCACCCGCGGGGGAGCAGGGCCTAGCGGGTCACGTCCAGCCCCAGCCCAGCCTCTGCCATGCGGCACAGCACGCACTCCGGTTCGCGCCGGACCTCCTCGGGTTGGATGGCGAAACCTGCGGGGTCGAAGAACTGCCGCTGGGTGAGCAGTGGTGGGAGCGCGGCTGGGGCCGAGCCAGCATCGCGCCACGGGATGATGTGCTCCCGGATGATCTGGGTGGTGATCTCGGCCAGCAGGCCGTGTTCCGCGGTGGTGTAGCTGACTGGCCGGGCGGTAGCCTGCGCTCGGGTGCTGCGCCACAGTGCGTCGCGTTCCAGGTAGGCCTGGTCGATGCAGCTCAAGCACGCGGTGCGCCCGGGGATGATGAGCGGGCCGAAGGTGAGGCACCCGTCGATCACCCCGGTGGGGTAGTGGGGGATGAGCTTTTCGTGCAGCCAGAATTGCACATCCGGCGGTGGGAAGAGCCCACCCGGCAGGATCAGGACATCCTTTCGGGCGGTGCGGCCCTGGCTGGTGATGACCTGCCCGGCGCGGGCTTCGCTGGTGGTGCGTGGTGCCTCCAACCAGTCCACCTTCACGCCACGGGTGAAAAGAGCATCGGCGAGCGCCAGGGAGGGCTTGCCGAAGCGCAGCAGCGGGATGGCCTGCTCCTCGGTGGCAACCAGCACCCCGGCCCGCGTGAGCTCCTCAGCGATGGAAGTTGCTTCCATGGTGGTGAAGCCGCAGTACCCCAGGGTGGCGGCGAGATCCTCGGCGGTCATGCCCGCGCGGGCTTGCATCATCACCTGCAGTACCTGGCCGGGATCCACGGAGGCTGGCACCGGCAGGACCACCGCGTTGCCGGGGTGGATCCCGAACTGGATGCTGCGGTCCGGCCGCAGCAGCACCGCCGTGCCTGGGCGGAGAACCATCCGCGCGGGCGGACTGCGGCGCGCGGTGGAAACCGCAGTGTGCAGCCCCTGTGGCCTGGTCTTCTCGGCGGTCGCGTGCGCCATTATTCCCCCTCGGTGTGACAGCTCCCCTCGGCGTGGCCCCATCCACGCCTGGGCGGCCCCCTGCCGCCCGTGTGCTGTGCCTGCGCAGAATTGTAGCCACGCAGGCGCCGGGGCGTGGGCAAAGCGCGAAACCGCGCAGGCCCATCGCGTATACCCCGCAGGCCTATCGCGAAACCCAACTGGCCGATCGTGCACACCCAGCAAGCGCAGCGGCTGCGCCCCGCGAAGGTTTTCCCGCACCATAGGGCAGCTAACATGGCCTGTCATGAACAGCGCCCAGCCCACCGCCACGCAACGCAAGGCCCAGCAGGCCGCCGCGCGGCTATCAACCCCGGCCCGCCCGGTGGAGGTGCGGCTTTCGGCGCGGCGGAAGAAAACGATCACCGCCCGTTGGGAGGGGACAAAGGTCGTCGTCCTCGCCCCGGCCGCGATGGGCCTGGAGCGGCTGGTGGCCGCGGGGGAGGGGCTGATCACCCGGCTGGAGAAGAAAGCCACCCGGGCCACGAACCACAAGCGCAGCTACGCGCAACTCCAGGCTCTGGCCGAGGCACTCAACGAAAAATATCTGGGCGGCCGGGCGGAGTGGACCTCCATCGCCTGGGTGGAGAACATGACGACCCGCTGGGGCAGCTGCACCCCCAGCACCGGGCGGATTCGCATCTCCCACCGGCTCCAACAGGTGCCGGACTACGTGCTGAACTCCGTGGTCATCCACGAACTGGTGCACACGTGGATTCCCAACCACGGCCCAGACTTTTGGGAATGGGCTCGCCGCGCCCCGCAGCTCGAGCGGGCCCGTGGCTACCTCGAGGCTTATCAGCGTTGGGGCTGCCCGGGCGACGGCCCGGAGTCGCAGCTCTAGGCCCTACGCCAACGCCGCAGATGCCGACGACACCGCCGACGCTACGACGCCCCCCCATTCCCGACGATCTAGCGCTCGCTGTCGCCGTTCTCGTCGCCGTCGCCCTTTCCAGAGTCGTCCTCGTCGTTCTTCGACTCCGGGCTCTGATCCCGCTTGTCGTCCTGCTCTGGACGGCGGCGGTTGGTGCGCTCCTCGCGCGGTCCGCCCTGGCGGTTCAACTCCGCCTCCAACTTTTCGATCTCGCTGATCGGGTCGAAGTCCTCCTCCTCGCCGTCGAAGGCCACCTTGCCGATGAACCCAGCCGGGTTGTCCAGGTCCTTCGCCGTCGGCAGCAGATCCGGGTGGTCCCAGATGCCGTCGCGCTTCTCCGCGCCCACTGCCTCGTCCAGCTTGTGCCACAGACCAGCGGCATCGTTGGCGCGTGGCGCGAGCAGGGAAATGCCCACTGTCTTGCTCAGGGCCTCCATCTCCGGGGACTCGGTGTTGCGGTAGGAAGACCACGCCGCGGTGAGGATCGATGCATTCGGCATCCGGTCCGCCAGCGCCTGGCCGACCACGTAATCCACCCAGCCCTCGACGAGGCTCAGGCTGGTCTCTAGCCGCTCGCGGGCGTGCGCGTTGGCGGACACGACCTTGGGGGAGAGGTCCTGGCCCTGGAGCTGAGCCATCATCTCCTGCATCTTCGCCGGATCATTCATGGACTCCGGGTCGAACTCCCGCATCGCCTCCTCCATAGCGGAGGTATCCAGCGCCAGCCCGCGGGCGAACTCCTCAACATCCAGGATGAGGCGCTCGGTCAGCCACGGCACGTGCTTGAACAGGCGGTGGTGTGCGGCCTCGCGGGTCGCCAGGTAAATCAGCGCTTCCCGCTTATCTGTCCCCAGCTTCTCGGCCATGGACTCCAGCTGCGCGGTCGCGACTGCCGCCACGTTTCCGCCTGCCAGTGGCATGCCCCACTGCGTGGAGTGGCTGACACCCGTTGCCAGCTCGCCCAGCGTGTGGCCCAACTGCATGGAGAAGTTCATCGCGTTGACTTGGCGCATGATGCCGGCCAGTGGACCCATCTGATCCCGCATCTCCTCCGGGATCTCACCCATCGCGGCCTCGCCGAGCTTCTCCGCCAGTGGGGTGAAGATCCTCTTCCAGGTCTCCAACGTCTCCTCCAGCCACTGCTCCGGGCCGAAGGCAACGGAACCGGTCGCACCCGCAGGCAGCGTCGTCGCCCCGTCCAGCCACAGCTCCGCGAGTCGCACGGACTCCGCCACAGCCTGGGAATCCGACTGGCTCGGCGCGCTGGACTCCGAGCCGCGTTGGGGGCCAGCGCCGAAGCCGAAGAACAAACCACCAAACGGGTTCTGGCCGCCCTCGCTGGCCTGCTGCTTGCTGCGGATGTGCTGGCGGGCGGTGCGCTCCACCATCGAATAGTTCACGGCATCATCGGCACCCGTACTGTTTAAGTCTGCGCCAAAGCCGCTGAACATCGAGCCGAACTGGTTCAGCAGATCGCCGAGGCTCCCTCCGCCGAAGCCGCTGCCGAAGGGATTCGACTGCCCAGAACCACCCGAGCCGCCCGGGCCACCGAAGATGAATTCGAAAGGATTATTGCCTCGACCGTCGCCCTGGCCATCACGACCGTCACCGCCGTTGTGACCATCCTTGTGGTCATCATCGTCGCGGCCGTTGTCGTCGCCGTTGCCACCGTTGTTGTTGGGGTGCATGCCGAAGCCGAAATTACTCATGCCAACAACCTTACTGATCGCAGCGGACAGCGACCCACCAAAATCTGCCCATTCCGTGTGCTGTGAGCGAACGCTGCCGTCGCCTCCTATCCGTCGCCCTTCCATATTGAGGACGCCACCGCGCAGCCTCTCCTCGGCCTCGCCTTAGCAACACGAGCCCCACGAGCAGGTAGGGTATGAACGATGAAAATCTGGAACCGTCGCAACCGAACGATCGCGCTGGGCGCCGCCCCGGTCGTCGTCCTGGTGACCCTGCTTGGCCTGCCGAGCATCCCGGGCACCGATATCGACCTGACGGTTCCCTACGCCGCAGAGGGCAAGGGCCCGACCTTCAACACCCTCGGCGAGGAGGGCGGCAAGCAGGTCGTCGAGGTCACCGGTGCGGAGACCAGTAAGCCCGCCGGACACCTCAATATGACTACCGTCTCCGTGCACACCAAACTCACCCTGGGCCAGGCGCTCGCCCGGTGGCTGACCACCGACGACACCCTCGTGCCGATCGGCCAGATCTTCCCCGCGAATAAGTCGCCCGAGGAAGTCCAGCAGCAGAACCAGGCGGCCTTCGCCGCCTCGGAGTCGAACGCCACCACCGCGGCGATGAACTACCTCAACAAGCCGCTGGAAACCGCCGTCATCGACGTCCTGGACGACGCGCCGGCAGCGGGGAAAATCAAGGTCAACGATGTCATCCGCGAGGTCGGTGGGCGCCCCATCACAACCCCCGATGAACTCGCCCGCGTGGTCGGCGAGCACGCGCCGGGCGACGAGATCGACGTCCTCGTGGAACGGCAGGGCAAGGAGGAAACGGTGACCGTCACGCTCGGGGAGCCACCGAGGCACCTCCAGCGGGCCGAGCAGGGCTCCGCGTTCCTGGGCGTGACCTCCGTGTCCCAGCCCGCTGGTGAGATCCACGTGCGCTATAACCTGCAGGACGTCGGCGGCCCTTCCGCGGGCCTGATGTTTTCCCTCGCCGTCGTGGACAAGCTCACCCCGCAAGATCTGACGGGCGGCGCGTTCGTTGCGGGCACCGGCTCCATCGATGCTGCTGGCCAGGTTGGGGCCATCGGCGGGATCACCCATAAGATCCGCGCCGCCGCGGATGCCGGGGCCGAGTACTTCCTGGTGCCCGCCGGCAACTGTGCCGAGGCACTCACCGTGGAGGATGCCGGGCCGAAGCTGGTGAAGGTCGACTCCCTCGAGGATGCGGTCAAAGACCTGGAGGGCATCCGCTCCGGCGGAGGCTTCGACACCTGCAGCTAGGGCTAGCTAAGCCCTAGCTAGGCCGCTAGTCCACGAAGGTGGCGCGCAGCGCGGCGATCACGCCCGGCGCAATATCCTCCCCGCCCCGCAGCTCCACGCGGTCCTGACCGAAGGGGTCAGCCGCGAGCTCTTTCTCGGTCGGGCGCAGCTGCAACAAGGTGCGCTCGGAACCGTCTCCCGCCGCCGCGGCACCGTCTCGGGCGCCTGCATCCAGGATGCCGCTGAACAGCCGAGCCTGCTGCGGGGCAGCGTCCTCGCCCAGGGAGGAGTCCACGAAGGAGATCTCCTGGGCCAGGATCGCGCCCACTACCTGCGAAGGCCAGCGGATGGAGGCGACGAACTCGCCCAGTTCCTCCGAGCCGGGGCGAATGTGCTCCGGCAGGTCGTCCTGCACGATCAGGGAGAGCGGGTTGCGGTCCTCGGTGAGCTCCAGGGCGTCGGCGACCAGCTCGGTCGGAATGAGGGCGAACAGGGTAGCAGGACGGTCCCAACCTTCGGCCTGGATGAAGTCCACGGCCTCCATGAGGGCGGCGTTCAAGATGCGGTCATCGTTGAGGTTCATGGCCGCGATTTTAGCCCGCCATCTCCGGGACCGCGGCAGCCAGCATCAGCGGTGGCAAAAACTCATTTCGCGAGAAAAGTTTTACTACGTATTCTGGACAGTTAGATCTGATTCTGCGTAGGAAGTAGTGAACCCTTGAGTATGTCGGCACAGCCTCCATCTGGCGCCTCATCTGCAAACTTCACGCCCTCGCGCCGTTCCAAGATTATCGCTGGCCTAGTCATGGCGCTGGGTGTGGCTTTCTTCTTGGTACCCATCGTGGTTGGCGCGTACACGGACTGGCAGTGGTTCCGTGACCTGGAATATCAGGGCGTATTCTTTGGCGTGATCATCACCCGCGTGATCCTATTCCTGATCTTCGGCCTGGTTGCGGGGGTGGTCGTCTGGCTGGCAACTTTTGCCGCCTACCGCAAGGGGCCGACCAGCCTGGAGTCGCTCGGCTCGGCCTCTCCACTGGCCGCGAACCGCCCGGCGATCCGCCAGACCGTCCGCCCCATGCTGGTGTGGCTGCCGATCCTGGCGGGCGTCGTCGTCGGCCTGGTGGCGCAGGGCAACTGGCGCCGCGCGATGCTGTTCTGGAACTCCTCCTCCTTCGGGGTGGAGGACCCGCAGTTCGGCAAGGATTTGAGCTTCTACGCCTTTAACCTGCCGATGCTGAACCTCATCCTGGGGATGCTCAGCTTCATCCTCATCATCGCGTTCTTCGTCAACGGCATCGGCCACTACCTGCTGGGCTCCATCACCACAGGTAATCCGCGGGTGGGGGAGAAGGCAAAGGTTGCTCCGGCGGCCCGCCGACAGCTGGCGATCATCGCTGGCATCTGGATGACCTCGAAGGCCGTGGGCTACTGGTTCGACCGCTACGACCTGCTCAACCGCCAGCACGATACCTTCACGGGTGGCTCCTACACGGACATCAACGCAGTCCTGCCCGCAAAAATCGTCCTACTCGTCGTCGCCATCTTCGTGGCCGCCCTGTTCTTCCTCACTATCGTGATGAAGGACCTGCGCCTCCCGGCGCTCGCCGTGGCTCTGATGCTGCTGACCTCCCTCGTCGCCGGCGTGGCCTGGCCAGCAATTCTGGAGCAGTTCTCCGTCGCCCCGAACCGCGCGGAGAAGGAGCGCGAGTACATCGCCCGCAACATCGACGCCACCCGCCACGCCTACGGCCTCGAGGACGACAACGTCACCTACGAGCGCAACTGGGGCACCAAGCAGGGCGGCAAGCAGGCGGAGCGCTCCATCGCCCAGGACGACGTCACTCTCTCCAACATCCGTCTCCTGGACCCGCAGGTCTTGTCCCCGACGTTCACCCAGCAACAGCAGCTGCGTAACTTCTACGGCTTCTCCGATGAGCTCTCCGTAGACCGCTACGACGTCGACGGCAAGATGCGGGACTTCGTCGTCGCCGCTCGTGAGCTGAACCCCAACACCCTGGAAGGCAACCAGCAGGACTGGATCAACCGCCACACCGTCTACACCCACGGCAACGGCTTCATCGCCGCCCCGGCCCGTAAGGTCGACGAGGTGGCCCGCGACGTCGGTTCCGCCCGAGGTGGCTACCCGGTCTACACCGTCGCCGACCTGC
This sequence comes from Corynebacterium urealyticum, assembly GCA_020741275.1. Taxonomy (GTDB): domain Bacteria; phylum Actinomycetota; class Actinomycetes; order Mycobacteriales; family Mycobacteriaceae; genus Corynebacterium; species Corynebacterium urealyticum_A. The sequence goes on along the minus strand of DYZK01000109.1, from coordinate 63,038 downwards.
AGTCCCTGGAGCGGGGTCGCCAGGGTGGCGAGCTGGAGCTTGATCTGAAGCAGCCGCGTATCTACTTCGGCCCGCTGATCGCTTCCAACCCGACCCCGAACTCGGACTACGCGATCGTGGGACGTACTGGCGGGAACCCGCTGGAGTATGACACGGAGGACAGCAACTACACCTACACCGGTAAGGGCGGAGTGGACGTCAATAATTCATTCAACCGCCTGATGTACGCCGCCCACTTCGAGTCGATGAACTTGCTGCTCACCGACCGCATCGGCGAGAACTCCCGCATCCTGTACAACCGCGATCCCCGCGAGCGCGTGCACAAGGTTGCACCGTGGCTGACCACCGACTCGAAGACCTACCCGACCGTCATCGACGGGCGAATCAAGTGGGTCGTCGACGGCTACACCACCCTGACGGACCTGCCCTACTCCGAGCGCACCAGCCTGACGGAAACCACGACGGACACCACCAACCCCGATGGTGTCCGCCGTGAGCAGCTGGTCACCGACAAGGTCAGCTACATCCGTAACTCCGTCAAGGCCACCGTCGACGCCTACGACGGCACCGTCGAGCTCTACGAATTCGACGAAAAGGACCCCGTCCTGAAGGCCTGGCGCGGTGCGTTCCCGGACGTCGTGAAGCCGAAGTCCGAGATCAGCGACGAGCTGATGCAGCACATGCGCTACCCAGGTGACATGTTCAAGGTGCAGCGCGAGCTCATCGCCCGCTACCACGTCAGCGACCCAGGCGTGTTCTTCCAGAACGACGCCTTCTGGTCCGTGCCGTCCGACCCGACGGCCAAGGAGAACAAGGGCGAGCTGGCGCAGCCGCCGTACTACGTGGTCGCCGCCGATCCGGAGACCGGCAAACCGAGCTTCCAGCTGATTACCCCGTTCCGTGGCCTGCGTCGTGAGTTCCTGGCCGCGCACATGACCGTCTCCTCTGATCCGGAGAACTACGGCAAGATCCACGTGCGCGTGCTGCCGACCCAGACGCAGACCCAGGGCCCGAAGCAGGCGCAGGACACGATGATGTCTTCCGATGAGGTCGCCCGCGAGCGCACCCTCCTGGAGGGGTCGAATGACGTCATTAACGGCAACCTGTTGACCCTGCCGGTGGGCGACGGACAGGTGCTCTACGTGGAGCCGGTGTACTCCAAGCGTAAGGACCAGGAGTCCGCGTTCCCGAAGCTGCTGCGCGTCCTGGTGTCCTACAACGGCCAGGTTGGTTACGCGCCGACGATCGCCGAGGCGCTGCAGCAGGTGGGCATCGACCCGGCAGCGGCCACGGACCTGGAAGAGGTCGACGGCAGCGTTGTGGCCCCAGGCAAGGGCGATAAGCAGGACGAAGGCGACTCCGGTAAGGACGAGGGTAAGGACCAGGAGCAGGGCTCCGGGGCGGCTGGTCAGCTGCCGCAGGGCGACGCTGCCGACAAGGTCCGGGATGCGATGGACAAGGTCAACCGCACCCGCCAGTCTGGATCCTTCGAGGAATTCGGTAAGGCACTCGACGAGCTGGATAAGGCAGTCCGCGAGCTGCAGTCCCAGCAGTAGGGACGGGCCGGGTGGCCTGGGGCGCCCGGCCGGCCAGGGAGGCCGCTTGGCCGCCGAGTAGCTAGCCGCTGATCGTCCGTTGGCCGCAGCGCTCACTGGAAGAGCGCAGGCCAGCGGGCGATTTTGCTTTCGTGTGGAGGCTTGTTAGACTAGTCGATGTTGCAGACAGGGATCAGCCAAGAAATTGGTTGAGTCTGTACTCGCAAGCGTCGCGGGGTGGAGCAGCTCGGTAGCTCGCTGGGCTCATAACCCAGAGGTCGTAGGTTCGAATCCTGCCCCCGCTACTAAGAGAAGCCCCCTCACTGGAAACGGTGAGGGGGCTTTTGTCGTGCTGGGGCGGGAATTCTGTGGGAGCATGGGGGCATGGGCACGAACAAAGACACCGCCACCAAGCAGCCTTATAACGCCGCCGGCGAAGGTTGGACGTACCTCTGCCAACTGGACGCAGAACACAGTCAGCCTGCGGGGGAGGGGCGGGCCGTCCCCGAGGTTCGCATCCAAGAAAGGCTTGGGCACGCGGCCGTCGTCCGCATCGCCTTTCGAAAGGGCGACGTCATGGCGGATCACCATGCGCCAGCGCCGATCATGGTGCTTGGCCAGACCGGTGAGGTCGAGTTCGACGTGGGCGGAGAGACGCTTCTCATCAAGCCAGGCACCGCGGTCTCTGTGGAGGCGAACGTCTCGCACGAGCTGCGCGCGGTCGACGGGCCAGCCACGGTGACCTTGATGCTGATCACCGGGCCCGAGGGGTAAAACTCCGGCACGACACGAAAAGCAAACAGTGCCAGAATGGAAGTATGGCTGATTTTGAGAACCCCATTGAGATCCTGAAGGAAGACGAGGCCCTGGAGCTAATGGGTGACCATCAGCTCGGCCGTCTGGTCGTTCGCATCAAGGATGACTTCGACATCTACCCGCTGAACTACGTGGTGAACGAGGGCAAGATCTACTTCCGCACCGCGGAGGGGTCCAAGCTGTTCACCGTGTCCATCAACGACCGGGTGCTTTTCGAAGCCGATGAGCACACCGAGGACAAAGCATGGTCCGTGATCGTTAAGGGACGCGCTCGCATCCTGCAGAGGACGGACGAGATCCAGGAGGCCGACGAGCTGCCGCTGAAGCCGTGGCTGCCGACCCTGAAGTATAACTACGTGGAGATCACCCCTGAGGAGATCTCCGGTCGGCGCTTCCAGCTCGGCGAGGAGCCGGAGCGCTACTAGCTCCAGCAAAAAATCCCCCATCCGGTGAGCACGTACTGACCGGATGGGGGATTTTCTGTGCCCAGCTGGGCTGGGGAGGGACGCGCTAGTGGGGAGGAGAAGGCGCTACTCGCGGGGTTGGGTGCTGTCAGCCGAAGCAGCAGCCTGGGCATCCGTCGCGGCATCGCCAGCCGCAGACTCCCCGTTGGCATCCTCGTCCTTCGGGTCGGTCAGCCCCCGCGTCGTCCCAGGTTTCCGAAGCTCGTAGGCCTCGCCGAGTGCCGGGAACATGTCATTGCCGCGCAGGTAGCGCACCACCGAGTTCACCATTGCCGCCACCGGCACCGCGAACACCGCGCCCGCCAGGCCGAAGAGGTACGTTCCCGCGGCCACCACCACGATCACCGCCAGCGGGTGTAGCGCCACCGCGTGCCCCATCAGGAAGGGCTGCAGCACGTGGGTTTCAATCTGGTGTACCGCCGTCACGATGATCACCATGACGATCGCGGTGAACACGCCCTGATCCACTAGTCCGATCAGCGCGGGCACCGCACCGGAAATCAACGCGCCCACGATCGGGACGAAGGAAGCGATAAAAACCAGCACCGAAATCGGAATCGCGAACGGCACCTTCATCACCCAACAGCCAATGCCGACCGACACCGCGTTCAACGCGGCGACCAACACCTGCACGTGGGCGAAGGTTCCGAGCGAGACCCAACCGCGGCGGAAGGCCTCATCCATCGGCACCTGGGATGCCTGGGGAGCGAGGGACACTAGCCACAGCCAGATCCGCCGTCCCTCGTAGAGGAAGAAGAACAGGGTGATCAGGAAGATCAGCAGGGCAGCCCCCGAGTTGACCGCCGTCGTGCCCGTGCGCACCGCGCCGTCCGCGATTGTTTTGGAATTCTCGGACAGCGCGCCCTGCACGTGGTTGACCATGTCGGAGAGCTTCGCCTGGGTGAGTTTAAAAGGGCCGGTCTCCAGCCAATTGATGATCTGATTCACGCCCTGACGGGCGGAATCCCGCATTGCCGGCACCCCAGAGATCAGTTGGGTCGTGAAAAGTGTCACGCCTGCCGAGATGATCCCGATCAGCCCTAGAACCGTCAGCAAGGATGCCAGGGAGCGGGGGAGGCGCAGCTTGGCGTCGAGAAAATTGACGACCGGGGTGAGCATCGCGGAAAACAACACCGCGATGGCCAGCGGCGCCACAACGACCGCGAGCTTCTCCACAAAGCGGGCGCCGACGATCGCCCCGCCCGCGATCAGCAGCAGGCATGCGCTCCACCAGGCGGCGAGCACCAGCCCGTACGGGAGGTGGGCGCGAGAGGGCAGAATTCGCTGCCTCTGCTCGGGGATAGTTTCAGCCATGTATCAAATAATAAGCCTGCGGACGGCCTGCCACCCAGCCCGCTGCAAGAAAACGAGGGGGCGCTGCGAGCAGGGGGAGTCCATCGGTGTCGTGGCCTGGCGCGTTCGCGCTCTAGCGCGTCAGCCCCGCGATCATGGTCTTCAAGTTGCTGCGCAGGAAATCCTCGTAGGTTCCGGCGACCGTGCCCGGCTTACCGAGTTCATCGGAGTGCAGCGGCTCGGCGAAGATCGGAATCCCGGCCTCCTTCGAGACGGTCTTCATGGGGCGCGTATCCACATTCGACTCCACGAACAGGTGCTTTGGGCGCTTGTCCTTCAGCTGACGCACGAGGTGCCCAATCTGCGCTGGGGAGCCGTTTTCATCTGTGTCGATCTGCCAGATATAGAGCTGCTCCATGTCATAGGTCTCGACCATGTACTGGAAGGCGTGTTCGCTGGCCACGAGCACACGATCCTGCTTCGGCAGCGCGCCGAGCTGCTCGCGGTAGTCGGCGTCGATGCCCTCCAGCATGGCCTTGTACTCCGCGCCCTTCTCCTCGATCTGCTCGGCGCGCTCGGGCAGAGCCTCGGCCAGCGCTGCGGTCACGTTCTCGGCCATCGCGATGCCGACGGTCGGGTCCAGGAAGGCGTGCGGGTTGATCTCCCGGTTGCCCTCCTCGTCTTTGAGGTACTTCGGTTCCACGCCCTTGGTGGTCTCGACCATCTGCGACTCATCCAGGCCCGCGGTGTTCTTTAGTTTCGCCAACCAGCCGTGCTCGCCGCCCTCGAGGTTCAGGCCGTTGTAGAACAGCAGATCGGCGTCGCTCGTCGCATCCAGGTCCGCGGGCAGGGGGTCGTAGTCATGCGGGTCCGTGCCTGTCGGCGCGAGGTTATGGACGTCCACCGCCTCGCCGCCGATCTCCTCCACCAGGTCCGCCAGCAGCGTAAAGGTGGTGACGACGTTCAGCTTCTCACCGTCTGCCTTCCCCTCCGCCGAGAAGGTGGCGGCGCCGAACACCAGGGCGCCACCCAGCAGGAGAGCCAGCAGCGCGGCCAGGGGCTTGTTACCCAGCGAGCGGGCGACCAGGCCCTTGCCTGGAGCGAAGAGGAAAGCCAGCAGGAACAGTGCGCTGGCGGTCAGCACGATCGTCACGCCGGAGGACACATTGTAGGTATAGCTCAGGAACAGCCCCACCACGGAGCTGGTCGCCGAGATCGCCACCGAGAGCCCGATCATCACACCGAGCCGGTTCGTCAGCAGGTACGCCGCCGACGCCGGGGTGATCAGCAGGGAAACCACCAGGATCACGCCCACTGTCTGCAGGGAAATGACCGTCACCAGGGTGAGCACCACCATCAGACCGTAGTGGATCGCCCGCACTGGCACGCCAGCCGATCGGGCCATTACGGGGTCGAAGGTGCTGAGTTTGAGTTCCTTATAGAAGGCCAGCGTGAGAAGCAGCACGGCAGCAGCGATGCCGATCGAGAGGTTGCGGTCGGCGTCCTGAACGGTCAGGACGTTGCCGAAGAGGATCTCCGTGAGGTCCGTCGCCGTCTGCGCTTTCGCCATGAGCAGCACGCCGATCGCGAAAAAGGTGGAAAAGACGATGCCGATCGCCGAATCGTTTCTCACCGTTGAGCGTTCGCTGATCAGCCCGATCGCGAGTGTGGCGAGTAGCCCCGCGACCACCGCCCCGAGGAAGAGGTTCGTCCCCAGCAGATAGGAGGCCGCAACCCCCGGCAGCACCGCGTGGGAGATTGCGTCGCCGATCAGGGCCATGCCGCGCAGCACGATGAAGCTGCCGACGATGCCGCAGGCCACGCCTACGATCACTGAGGTGATCAGAGCTTTTTGCAGGTAGCCGTGGCTGAGTAGCGAGTCGAGGAACTCCGCGATCATGCTTTCTCCTCCTGAAGTTCGGCCTGGCGTGGCGTGGGGTGCTCTGGCGCTGCCGGCTCGCGGATGACGAGCGCGCCGAAGGCCTTCTGCAGCACGTCGGGGACGAAGACCTCCTCGGTGGGGCCCGCTGCGACGAGCTCGCCGTTGAGGACGATGAGGTCGTCGTAGTAATCGCGCACGGTGTTCATGTCGTGGTGTACGACGACGACGTGCTTGCCGGCATCCGCCATCTGCCGCAGCAGGGTCACGATTGTCTTCTCGCTGGGGACGTCGATGCCGACGAAGGGCTCGTCCAGGAAGATGTACTCCGCGTTCTGGACGATGGCGCGGGCGAAGAGCACGCGCTGGAACTGTCCGCCCGAGAGTTCGCTGATGTGGCGGTGGCGAAAGTCCCACATGCCGACGTCCTTGAGTGCCTGGGTGGCTGCTTCGCGTTCGGCCTTGCCGGGGCGGTGGAACAGTCCCAGTCGTGGGTAGGTGCCCATCAGGACGGTGTCGAAGACGCTGGTGGGGAAGTTGCGGTCGAGGTCAGATCGTTGCTCGATATAAGCGATTTTTTGGCGCTGCTCGGCGGGGGCCTTGCCGTCGAGGGTGACGGGGTAGCCGGCAGAGGTGCCGGTGGTGCTTGTGCTGTGGACGTGGTGTTTGTCCAGGATCTGGAGCATCGCCTTCATGAGGGTGGATTTGCCCGAGCCGTTGGGGCCGATGATGCCGTGCATGCCGGGGGAATCGAGGGTGAAGCTGATGTTCCGAATCGCGGTGTTCGCGGCGTAGCTCACGCTCAACTTTTGGACGCTAATGCTCATGGCAGCCAAGAATAGTGTTCAGTTCAATGAATCATCAAGTTCAATGTATTGAACTTTGGGGGTGGGGTGGTGTGGGGAGTGCCGGGGTTTGCCATGCGCGTTGGCGTAGGCGGTGTCTGGTGGGGGCGCTATGGTGAAAGTGAATCAAGCCCCACCTGTCACAGAAGGAACGCCCCCATGCAGCGCACCAGCCGGACCCATGCCCGCCACCACCGCACCCTGCGCGGGCGCGTCCTGCGAGGTGCTGCGGGACTGCTCGCCAGCCTCGGCATCGCTGCCGGGCTGGGTGTCGGCACGGCTGGGCAGGCGGCGGCCAACCCGATGGGCTCCCTCGACGCAGCGCTCACGGCCACCGGTCAGCCGGGCCCGCACCGCGTCCCGGGGCACTACTTCACCTCGCCCACCGCGCCGGCTGCCCAGCAGCGCATTCAGCCCCAGGCCCTCCTGGGGCCCTCGACCCCGATCATGGTGGGCGATAGCATCTGCACCCTCTCGGTGACGGGCATTGATGCTGCGGGCAACAAGGTGGGGGTCACCGCCGCTCACTGTGGCGTGCCGGGCAGCCCGGTGCGTTCCCTCGACGCCCCCGAGGCCGGTGTGATCGGCAAGGTCGTGAAGTTCGGCAACCTGGACTACTCCGTCATCCGCCTGCGCCCCGACGTGCAGCTGACCCGGAACTACGGCCGCGTGGCGCTGAACCGAATTGGTGGCCCGGTGCCGGGTGTGCCAAACGCGGCATGTAAGACCGGTGTGGCCACCGGTACCAAGTGTGGTCCGGTGCTGGGGCAACTCGGCCAGACCTTCGTGAGCCACATCTGCGCATCCCACGGGGACTCCGGCGCGCCCGTCTACGCAGGGGGACGCCTGGTCGGCATCCTCAACGGCGGCTTCCAGCCGCTGCCGAGCTGCACCACGCCGCTGCAGGGTCCGCTGCACTCCCCAGCGGTGTCCACCACCTGGGATGCCATCGCGGCGGACATGAACGCGCTCGGCGGTTCGGGTGCGGGCTTCCGCCTGCCCTAACCGATAGCGTTAGCGGAAAACGCTAGTGCACAGCACTGGCGTGCCGGCGCACAGCAACGTTCCTGGCGCCCAAGCGCGAGCGCAGAACCCTCGGTCATAAAGCTGCCCCCGACGACACATCGTCGGGGGGCAGCTGCGCGTTGGGGTAGGGTGCGCAGGGTCTAAAGATTGAGGGGGTTAGCCCAGCCGACCACGGCCGAGCTGCAGCAGCGCCTTGGCGATCTCCACGCCCTCGGAGCCGAACTCCTCACGGAACTGGTTAATGATCGCCACCTCGCGGGTATAGACCAGGCGAGTACCGCCGGAGCCCAGGCGAGTCTTGCCGATGGCCTTCGAGACGGCGGAGCGGCGGTGGATCGCATCAATGATCGTCCGGTCCATCCGGTTGATCTCCTGGCGATACTTCTGAATCTCCTCATCGGAGAGCGGATCATCGGTACCGGAGGGCATGCGCACCTCGAAGTCCTTAGCCGGAACCTCCGGCTCATCCCCGATGCCGGGGTTCATCGCTGCGCCATCTTCGCTAGTCATAGCTTTGATTGTACGTCGCGCAGCCGTGTCTGGGGCATCTACTAGCCTGGTAGACGATGAACACTCCTGATGAGCAAGACAGCCTCTTTCCCATGACCCCTGGTGCCGCACGTCCGGCGGGCCAGGCGGCCAGCCACGCCGGCGAGCAGCCAGCCACCGGTGCGAGCGGACCGGAGGCAGAACAGGCAGAGGAACTGCCGCTGCCGGAGCCGGAGTTCGACCCTGAGTTCGACCCTGGGTTTGATGCGGCCCCACCCCCGGAGGACGCCCCGCCCGCGGGCTACGAAGAGCTGGTCGCGCTCATGAACGAGGCCACGTCCCAGCCGGGTGCGCAGGGCGAACATGTCCCCGCGCAGTCGACGGGCCAGCAGGCGCCGAACCAGCCACAGCCGGGGCAGACAAAATTTTCGCAGGCACAGCACACCGGGGACGTCGACGACTTCCTGGGAGCCGCAAGCGGAGGGAACCGACGTCCTGAAGTAACGGCGGCGAGCCCCTTCGACCGGCGCCACGCCCCGGATAACCGCGAGCAACTGCTTGCTGGGCTCAACCCGCAGCAGAAGGAAGCCGTGCAGCACACCGGCAGCCCGTTGCTCATCGTCGCGGGCGCAGGATCCGGTAAGACCAGCGTGCTGACCCGCCGCATCGCCTGGCTTCTGTCCACCGGTGTTGCGCCCTGGCAGATCCTCGCGATCACCTTCACCAATAAGGCTGCGGCGGAGATGCGCGAGCGCGTCGCCGACCTCGTTGGGCCCGCCGCCGAGCGGATGTGGGTCTCCACCTTCCACTCCATGTGCGTGCGCATCCTGCGCAGCAACGCTCACCTCGTAGCGGGACTGAACACCAACTTCACGATCTACGACTCGGATGACTCCAAGCGACTGGTCACCATGGTCATCAAGGACCACAACCTGGACGTCAAGGAGTTCGCACCCCGCGGAGTGCTATCCACCATCAGCAACTGGAAGAACGAGCTCGTCGGGCCGGCCGCCGCGAAGGCTGAGGCGGACGCGGACAGCAACTTCCACAAGCAGACCGTCGCCTCCCTGTACGCGGATTATCAGAAGCGCCTCCGGGCGGCGAACGCCGTGGACTTCGATGACCTGATCGGCGAGGTCGTCGGCATCCTGCGCACTAACCCGCAGGTCGCGGAGCACTACCGCCGTCGCTTCCGGCACGTGCTCGTCGACGAGTATCAAGACACCAACCACGCGCAATACGTGCTGGTCTCCACCCTCGTCGGCGAGGAGGGCAGTGGCGGCGGCGAGCTCGCCGTGGTGGGTGATGCGGACCAGTCCATTTACGCCTTCCGCGGCGCGACGATCCGCAATATCGAGGAATTCGAGCGCGACTACCCGAACGCCCACACCATCCTCCTGGAGCAGAACTACCGCTCCACGCAGACCATCCTCTCCGCGGCGAACGCCGTGATCGACCGCAATACCGAGCGGCGACCCAAGAAGCTGTGGACCGACCTCGGGCAAGGCGAGAAAATCGCCGGCTATGTGGCGGATAACGAGCACGACGAGGCCCGCTTCATCGCAGGCGAGATCGACCGACTCGTCGACGAGGGCGTGGCCTACGGGGATATCTCCATCATGTACCGCACCAACAACGCCTCCCGCGCGTTGGAGGACGTGCTCATGCGCTCCGGGCTGCCGTACAAGGTTGTGGGCGGCACCCGCTTTTACGAGCGCAAGGAGATCCGCGACATCGTTTCCTACCTCAAGGTTCTCGATAACCCGGAGGATACGGTCGCGCTGCGCCGCATCATCAACACCCCGCGCCGAGGCATCGGCGACCGAGCACTCGCGCAGGTCACCGTCCATGCCGAAGCGCAGGGGGTGAGCTTCGCGCAAGGGCTGCGCGATGCCGCTGAAGATAAGGTCGCCCGTCTCGGCGGGCGCGGTCGCAACGCCATCGCCGGTTTCCTCAGCATGATGGAGAACCTGCGAAAAACGGTCGAGGATGCAGAACTGCGCGCCTCCGACGGCAGTCCTCTGGGCCTGCCGGACCTGGGCGCGATCATCGCCGTCATCGTGGAGCAGAGCGGCTACCGGGCCGAGCTGGAAAAGTCTAATGATCCGCAGGACCAGACCCGGCTGGATAACGTCAACGAGCTGATCAGCGTGGGCCACGAGTTCAGCCAGGAGGCAGCTCACCAGAAAGCCTACGAGGAAATGCCCGCAGGTAAGGCGGTGCAGCCCGAGGTGCAGCTCAAGCAGGACGTCGCCGACGCGATGCTGGACGAGGGAGAGGCCCCGCTGGGCAGCGTGCAGGCCTTCCTGGAACGGGTCAGTCTGGTTGCCGATGCCGACCAGATCCCAGAGGAGGGGGCAGGTCAGATCACGCTGATGACCTTGCACACCGCCAAGGGGCTGGAGTTTCCGGTCGTATTCCTCACCGGCTGGGAGGACGGTCAGTTCCCGCACATGCGTGCGCTGAGCGACCCGACGGAGCTCGCCGAGGAACGCCGCCTGGCCTACGTGGGCATTACCCGCGCGAAGGAAAAGCTCTATATCTGCCGCGCGATCACTCGATCCGGCTGGGGCGCGCCCGTGAATAACCCGCCCTCGCGCTTCCTCTCCGAGGTGCCCGAGGAACTGGTGGAGTGGCTCCGCGAGGAACCGGACTGGGCGGGATCCTGGGGCAGTGGTGGCTATGCCGATGGCTCCAGCTTCGGCGGTGGCTCTGGTTACTCGGGAGGCTGGGGCCGCTCCGGGGGCTGGGGCTCGAGTGGTTCTGGCAGCTACGGCAGCCGGAGTGGCGGTTTCGACGGCGGGCGGACCTTCGGTGCAGGCCGCGCGGGATCAGGCTTCAGCTCCACCGGCAGCGGCTCTGGTGGCGCGTCCGGCGGCAACTCCACCGGCTTCCGGCCGGGCAAGCCTGCCGGCAAGGGCGCGGCCGCGAAGGCCAAGAAGAAGGTCACAGACCGCAGCGGCAAGCCCCTGGAGCTGGCCGTGGGCGATCGCGTCAACCACGATAAGTACGGCCTGGGCACCGTCAAGAGCGTCGACGGTGCGGGCAGCCACACCACCGTGATGATCGACTTTGGCAGCCGCGGCACCGTGCGCCTCATGCTCTTCGGCGGCGTGCCGATGGAGAAGCTCTAGGGGAGGGGTGGCACCGCCCCTACGGCGTGCTCTATAACAACCCCCGTTGCGGTCGCTATAAGAAGAAAAGCTCCCGACCCCGTGCAGCAGGGTGGGAGCTATTCGCGTACGCGTCGAGTTAGATCTCGATGCCCAGGTCACGCAGCCACGGCACCGGGTCGATCGGGCCGGAGCCGTTCGGGTGGATCTCGAAGTGCAGGTGTGGGCCGGTGGAGAAGCCCTCGTTGCCCATGCCGGCGATCTTCTGGCCGGCGGTCACGCGGTCACCGACGGAGACGTCGATGGTGGCGATGTGGCCGTAGACGGTGATGTCACCATTATCGTGCTTGACGCGCACCCAGTTGCCGAAGCCCGAAGCCGGACCAGCATCGATGACGGTGCCGTCCTTGACTGCGCGGATCGCGGTGCCAATGGCGTTAGCGATGTCCGCGCCGTTGTGGTTGGTGCCCCAGCGAGCGCCGAAACCAGAGGTGAAGGAACCCTCGGCCGGCTTAGCGGCCTGCGGAGCGCGGGAAGCAGCGTCTGCGGCAGCGCGCTGCTTCGCAAACTCCAGCGCGGAGGAGAGCTGTGCGGACAGGTCCGCGGTGGTCTCCTGCAGCTGCGGAACCTCCAGGATGCGCGGGGCATCAGCTGCGGAGCTGCCCTCGGCCTCCTGGGCCAGGAAGGAGGAGTCAGCCGCCAGCTCGATGGTGCCATCAGCTGGGGTAGCGGAGTTTGCCTGCTGAGCGCCAGCGGTTGCGCCTGCGGCGCCAGCCGTGGATACGGCACCCGTTGCAACGGCGACCAATGCGAGACAGCGCTTGGCGCTGTTATCTACCTTGCGGTGCTGGCCAACGCGCCGGGTGCTGGAGGTCTTCTGCACGTTCCTTGCCCTTTCAAGCTCTGGAGACTGTGATCTACTCGCTGGTTTTTCGTAACCAGATCGTTATGAACGAGAGTTACTCTATTGTTTCCTTCGATATCTTTCAACCAATATTGCGAAAACATAACAACAAGTGAACGCTGTGGCTGGTGTGATTAACGGGAAGATGACGGGGGAGTGGAGCGAAAGCGCAGCTCAAAGTGCCTTTTTTGTGGGTTAATGCGGCGTGATTTCGCCACCGTTTCGGTGGGGTACACCCAAAAAGGGTGGGGAAAGTCACATTTTTCCACCGATATTCCTGATCCGTTCCCCCCTCTGGATTCGATCAGGGCAGCAGTCACGCGAGGCTCACCCTGTCTTTGCCCGGAAACGCCGGAAAGTGCCGTGAATGTCACAGAGGGGGTAGGGGCAGGCACAATAGACACTGTGAGTAGACAAGCCGACAACCCCCGTTCCAGACCGCGCCGCAGTGCTGCCGGCCAGGTAGGCCGCCGCCCAGCCGGCCCCCACCGGCGCCCGCCGGCGCGTCCGTCGTCTATTCAGGCCGCTCCGGGCGGGCGCTCCGCGGCAGGTCAAAGCTCTCAGGACCGTTTCCACCGTTCGGAACGCGGCGAACGTACCGTCCCACGTACCGGCCAGCGACAGCAGCCGGGAAGGGGAGCCGGGCTGAAGCACCGTTGGGAGTTGTGGCGCCCCCACATCAAGCGTTTCCTTCCCTCCCTGCTGGCCAACCACGGGGTTACTATCGCGATCGCCCTGACCCTCGCGGTGATCGTGGGAATTGGCGCGAAATTTTCGATGGTGCCCAGCGTCCTCGCCAGCGTCTGGATGGTGGCGAACGCCGCCCCGCTGAAAATGCAGGGCGTGGAGCTGGGCTTCGTCCCACTGCTCCCCGCGATTGCCGTGATCATCGGCCACTCCCGTCGCATTACGAAGGCACTGGGGGATAAGGTCAGCGTCCGGGGCTTAAGGGTATTCGCAGCTCTCGGTATTGCTCTGCCGATGGTGCTGACCTTCATCGCTTGGCTCATGCTCCTGGACGCAGGTCGTGTCTTCGACGTCCAGGCGCCGCACCTGGGTCGAGCGCTGCTGAACACCTTCCTTGTTAACGGACTGGCCGTGGCTATCGGCATGCGGGGGCGCATCTGGCGGGCCCTGCTGATGCGCCGCCACTGGCCGACCTGGCCCGTGGAATCCGTCCGCCTGGGCCGGAACTTCCTGGGCTGGATGTGTGTAGCCGGCCTGTTGGGCATCGTGATCGCCCTGATCGGCAACTGGTCCGCCGCCACAGCGGCTTACGAGATCGCGCCGGGCTTCTGGCCAGGCGTGGGGCTGACCCTCCTGGCGCTGCTCTACCTGCCGAATATCGTCATCGGGGCGGCAGCCGTCCTGCTGGGCGGGGAGTACAACCTCGGCTTTGGCCTGTTCAGCCTGTTCAATATCACCAACGTGGAGCTGCCCCCGCTGCCGATCCTGGCCGCCGCCCCGAACGCGCCCATCCCGGGTGGGCCGTTCCTGCTGGCGATCCCGGCGATCGTCGCCGTGGCCACCGTCTACCGCTTCGTGCGCCAGCGCAGCTACGTGGAGTCCCCGGTCTTCACGGGCCTGGGAGCCGGAGTCGCTGCCTTGGTGCTCACCTTCATCGGTGCGTGGTTGGCACGAGGCGTACTGGGCACCGTCGGGATCACCGGGCCGCTGCCGTGGCTCGCCGCCGTGGAGGCGGGGGGCTGGTTGCTGCTGCCCGCGACGGTGCTTATGTGGTTCCTTGCCCGCGCCGGTGACGCGGTGACCGAGGCCGTCCCGGCTGACGAGGTCGCTTCTGACGAGGACACCGAGTACGAGGACGAGGCCGCTGACGATGACGGTGAGGACGAGGACGCCTCCGATGACGGGGATGCTGCCGAAACCGACATCGACGATGACGAGGACGTCGAAAACGAAGACGCCGCCGACGACGGGGAAGGCGCCCTCGACGATGAGGACGCTGCCGCGGATGACACCGAGGACGAGGACGTGCAGGGCGAAGGCGCCGCTTCCGACGACGGGGATGCTGCCGCGGATGACGTCGCCGAGAACGCTGACGTCGAGGATGAGACCGTCACCGAAGAAGAAGACGAAGAAAACGACGAGACCGACAACGCGGACCTCGATGACCAGGCCGACGTCGACGGCGAGATCGAGGAGAACGAGAAGAACGAGGAGAACTAATGAGCCAGAATTTCCACATCACACTGCCCGCGCCCCAGGGCCGGCCGCTGCGCATCGTTGCGCTGGCCTCCGGCTCCGGCACGCTCGTCCAGGCCCTCATCGACAACCTGGACCCGGCGAAGGTGGAGCTGCTCGCCATCGGGGCGGACCGCGACTGCACTGCGCTTGAACGAGCCGAGAAGGCGGGGGTGTCCAGCTTCAAGGTGGAATACGTCCCCAAGGTCACCGACCGTGAGCAGTGGAACCGCGACCTCATTGCGGCGCTGGAAAGCTGGGACGCTGACCTCATCGTCTCCGCCGGGTTTATGCGCATCATCGGCGCGGAAGTCGTGGATCGCTTCCCAGGTCGCATCATCAACACCCACCCCGCGCTGCTGCCCTCTTTCCCGGGCGCACAGGCGGTCGTGGACGCTATCGAATACGGCGTGAAAGTCACCGGCTCGACCGTGCACGTGGTGGACGCCGGGGTTGATTCCGGCCCGATCGTGGCGCAGGAAGCGGTAAACGTCCACCCAAGCGATAAAGTGGAATCGTTGCACGAAAAAATTAAGCACGTGGAGCGGCGTTTGATCGTGCAGGTCCTGCACGAGATCGCAGGAAACGGACTCACCATCGAGGGACGAAAGGCCCAGATCAGCAGCAATGACTGAACTTTCGAATTCTAAGAACCCAGCGCAGGCAATCGGCGAGCGCAAGCCTATCCGCCGCGCCCTGGTCAGCGTGTACGACAAGACCGGCCTGGAGGAGCTCGCGCAGGGCTTGCACGCCGCCGGGGTGGAGATTGTCTCCACCGGCTCGACCGCCAAGAAGATCGCTGATGCCGGCGTGCCCGTCATCGAGGTGGAACAGCTCACCGGTTTCCCCGAGGTCCTCGAGGGGCGTGTGAAGACCCTGCACCCACGCGTGCACTCCGGCATCCTCGCCGACACCCGCAAGCAGGATCACCTCGACCAGCTCAAGGAGCTGGAGATCGAGCCCTTCGAGCTGGTGGTCGTCAACCTATACCCGTTCACCCAGACCGTCGCCTCGGGGGCCTCCTACGACGAGGTCATCGAGCAGATCGACATCGGCGGCCCGTCGATGGTGCGCGCCGCCGCGAAGAACCACGCCTCCGTCGGCGTCGTCGTGGATCCGACCAGCTACGACGAGGTCGTCGCTGCTGCGAAGGAGGGGGGCTTCACCCTCGCGCAGCGCACCGAGCTGGCCATGAAGGCCTTCCAGCACACCGCCTCCTACGATGTCGCGGTAGCCAGCTGGCTGACCGCCCAGGTTGGCAAGGATGACGAGCAGTTCCCGGCCTGGTCCGGCGCCTCCTATGAGAAGGCCCACGACCTGCGCTACGGCGAGAACCCGCACCAGAAGGCCGCGGTCTACACCGCGCCGGGAGAGGAGCCTGGCCTGGCGCAGGCCGAGCAGTTCCACGGCAAGGAGATGTCCTACAACAACTACACGGACGCCGACGCCGCGTGGCGCGCCGCCTGGGATCACGAGCGCCCGGCCGTTGCGATCATCAAGCACGCCAACCCGTGTGGCATCGCTGTGTCCGAGGAATCCATCGCTGCCGCCCACCGCGCCGCGCACGCCTGTGACCCGATGTCCGCCTTCGGCGGCGTCATCGCCGTGAACCGCCCGGTCAGCGTGGAGATGGCCAAGCAGGTCGCGGAGATCTTCACCGAGGTCATCGTCGCCCCGGACTACGAGGACGGCGCGATCGAGATCCTGAGCCAGAAGAAGAACATCCGCATCCTCAAGGCCGCCGCCCCGACCCGCGCGACCATCGAGTCCCGCCCGATCTCCGGCGGGCTGCTGCTGCAGGAGCGCGACGTCATCGACGCCAAGGGCGACGCCCCGGCCAACTGGACGCTGGCTGCCGGCGAGCCGGCCGACGAGGCCACCCTCGCCGAGCTGGAGTTCGCGTGGCGCTCCGTGCGCGCCGTGAAGTCCAACGCCATCCTGCTCGCCGCCGACGGTGCGACCGTGGGCGTGGGCATGGGGCAGGTCAACCGCGTGGACGCTGCGAAGCTCGCCGTGGAGCGCGCTAACACCCTGTCCGACGGCGCCGAGCGCGCCAAGGGCGCGGTCGCCGCGTCCGACGCCTTCTTCCCATTCGCTGATGGCTTCGAGGTGCTCGCCAACGCTGGCGTGCGCGCCGTCGTCCAGCCGGGTGGTTCCGTCCGCGACGCTGAGGTCATTGAGGCCGCCACGAAGGCGGGCGTGACGATGTATCTCACCGGGGAGCGCCACTTCTCGCACTAACAGCTAGATCCGGCGCTTCACGCAGCCGGATCTACGCAGCGAAGCCCGGATCTTAGTGGTTTTTCGCGGTTTCGCTGCGTGGATTCGACAAGTGAACTGTTGGGAACCCCGCGTTGCTTTGCGCAGCGCGGGTTTTCTGCTGTTCGCCGCGGGTGGGTCGATTTTCCCTAAAAACACTTCAGTGAATCGTTACTAACCGATATGGTTGAACAATATGAGCGGCTACTACCTCGCAGAACCAGATGTCACCGGCCTCAACCAGCGCCAAGCGGCGAAGGCGAAGCGCCGGATGGAGCTGCTGCGCGCGGCGGCGAAGATCATGGCGGACAAGGGCTTCCATGCTATGCGGCTGGAGGATCTGGGGGAAGCAGCCGGGATATCCGGTCCGGCCGTCTATCGATACTTCTCCAGCAAGGAGGAGATCCTCACCGACCTCATGACTGGCATCTCCGAAAAGCTACTCGAGGAGGCCAGGGCCATCACCCGCGGGCTTACCGATCCGCGGGAACGCCTTCAGGCGCTCATTCACCTGCAGATCGACTTCGCGATGACGGAACCCGAGCTGATCAGGCTCCATGCTCGCGAGCTGTTCCGCATGGCGGAGGAGGGGCGCGAGCGCGTGCGGCGCACCCAGGGGGCGATCCTGAAGATGGTGGCCGAGGCGCTGGCCAGCTACGATCCGCGCTACGAGGGGACCGCGGGGAGGGTGGCGGCCCAGCTGCTGGTCGGGCAGATCAACTCCCTGGAGCTGACCCGGGGGTGGGCCTCGCCGGCCCTGGCGCGCCAGACCGCTGTGCACCTTGCGGAGTCTGCCGTGGGAATGCGCTAAACCGGCGTTTCAAGGGGGTTGTTGGGAATATTTTCCCGATAGTTTTCGGGCTCTGAGCTGCGAAAACGCACCTAGGTGGGCGCTAGGTTCAAAAGTTCTTTCACAAAAGTAATGTGTGGCCTACGTCACTTCAGCTAGTCTGTGCTTAATGTCAGTTAATGGCCATTAACTCTTCTGCCCCAAGGGGGAGACCCGGGGTAGCAGGGCAGGGCCATCCGACACCAAGCGGAGGAACACACGATGACGACAGTCGCTGAACCCACCACCGTGGAACACGCCCCGGAAAGCCACCAGGAACTCGTCGCCGAGCTCAAGGAGCGCCTGGCGCGAGCCTCCCGAGGGGGAGGGGAGCGGGCGCGGGAGCGCCACCTCTCCCGAGGCAAGTTGCTGCCCCGAGACCGGATCAACACCCTGCTGGACCCGGGCAGTCCCTTCCTCGAAATCGCGCCACTGGCCGCCGAGGACATGTACAACGGCAAGGCGCCGGCCGCGGGAATCATCGCGGGAGTAGGGCTGGTTGAGGGCCGACTGTGCATGATCTCCGCCAACGACTCGACCGTATCGGGTGGAACCTACTACCCGATGACCGTGAAGAAGCACCTGCGGGCCCAGGAGATCGCCGAAGAAAACCACCTGCCCTGCATCTACCTCGTGGACTCGGGCGGGGCGATGCTGCTCCAGCAGGACGAGGTATTCCCAGACCGCGACCACTTCGGCCGCATCTTCTACAACCAGGCCAACATGTCCGCCAAGGGAATCCCGCAGCTGTCCGCCGTGCTCGGGGCCTGCACCGCCGGTGGCGCCTACGTGCCGGCCATGTCGGACGAAAATGTCATCGTCGAAAACCAGGGCACGATCTTCCTGGCTGGCCCACCCCTGGTCAAGGCCGCTACCGGCGAGGATGTCACCCCGGAGGAGCTCGGCGGCGGTGCGATGCACTCCCGCATCTCCGGCGTGACGGATCACCTCGCCAGCGACGACGAGGACGCCCTGCGCCGCATGCGCCGCATCGTGGCCACCCTCCCGGAGAGCACCTCGCCGTCGTGGCAGAAGGGTCCTGCCGTGCCCGCGCCGCGGCCGCAGGAGGATATTTACGACATCGTTCCTACCGACCCGAAGATTCCCTACGACGTCCACGAACTCATCACCACCCTCACCGACGAGGGAAGCATCCAGGAGTTCAAGGAAGAATTCGGGGCGAGCATCACCACCTGCTTCGCCCGGATCGAAGGTCACGAGGTGGGCGTGATCGCCAATAACGGCATCATCTTCGCCGAGGCCGCCCAGAAGGGTGCACACTTCATCGAGCTGTGCGAGCAGCGCAACATCCCCCTGGTCTTCCTGCAGAACACCACCGGCTTCATGGTGGGGCGACAGTACGAGGAGGGTGGCATCGCAAAGCACGGGGCGAAGATGGTCAACGCCGTCGCCACCGCCTCGGTACCCAAGCTCACCGTCGTCACGGGAGGAGCGTTCGGAGCGGGCAACTACTCGATGTGCGGCCGCGCCTATAGCCCGCGCTTCCTGTGGATGTGGCCCAACGCCCGGATCTCGGTGATGGGCGGGGCCCAGGCGGCCATGACACTGTCCACCGTCCGGCGCTCCCAGATCGAGCGCAACGGGGGCGAGTGGTCCGCGGCGGAGCAGGAGGCCTTCGAGCAGCCGATCAAGGACATGTTCGAGGAAAAGTCCACATGCTGGTACTCCACCGCTCGGCTGTGGGACGACGGAGTCATCGACCCGGCCGACACGCGCCGGACGCTGGCCATGGCTCTCGACATCTGTGCCCAGGCGCCGCGCACCCCGCAAGGCTTCGGCATCTTCCGCATGTAAGACACCAAAGGAGCAACCATGACGTCCACACTTGCCAACCCTGACACGTCGCGGGCGCTGACGAAGCTCTTCGACAGCGTGCTGATCGCCAACCGCGGTGAGATCGCCTGCCGCGTCATCCGCACCGTTCACGAGCTCGGGCTGCGAGCCGTCGCCGTATATTCGGACGCCGACGTCCACGCCCCGCACGTCCACCTCGCCGACGACGCCGTCTGGCTGGGGCCGGCACCAGCCGGCCAGTCCTACCTCGATATCGACAAGGTCATCGCGGCGGCGAAGTCCGCCGGGGCCGGCGCGATTCACCCGGGCTACGGCTTCCTCTCCGAAAACGCGGCCTTCGCGCAGCGCTGCGAGGAGGAGGGAATCGTCTTCATCGGCCCGCCCGCCCAATCCATCGAGAAGATGGGAGACAAGATCACGGCCCGCGCGACCGTCGAGTCCCGAGACGTTCCCACCGTCCCGGGGATCTCCCGGCCGGGCCTGACTGACCAGGAGATCATCGATGCCGCGCCCGACATCGGGTTCCCGGTGCTGATCAAGCCCTCCGCCGGCGGCGGTGGCAAGGGAATGCACCGCGTGGAGCGGATCGAGGACCTCGCGAAAACGCTGGTCTCGGCCCGGCGCGAGGCCGCCAGCTCCTTCGGTGACGACGCGCTATTCATGGAGCACTTCGTGGACACGCCGCGCCACATCGAGGTGCAGATCGTCGCGGATTCCCACGGCAACGTCATCCACCTCGGGGAGCGTGAGTGTTCCTTGCAGCGCCGCCACCAGAAGGTCATCGAGGAGGCGCCGTCCGCCCTGCTGGACGAGAAGACCCGCTCCGAAATCGGGCAGGCCGCCTGCGACGCGGCGCGAGCGGCGGGCTACTGCGGCGCGGGCACCGTGGAGTTCATCGTCTCCGCGAAGCAGCCGGATCGCTTCTTCTTCATGGAGATGAACACCCGCCTGCAGGTGGAGCACCCGGTCACCGAGCTGGTGACGGGCGTGGACCTGGTGGAGTGGCAGATCCGCATCGCCATGGGCGAGGAGCTGCCGATGAGCCAGGAGAATATCCGGCTCGACGGGCACGCGGTGGAAGCGCGCGTCTATGCCGAGGATCCGGCCGGCGGGTTCCTGCCGACGGGCGGGCGCATCGAGGAGCTCCATTGGCCGACTGGCTCCGGTGTGCGCGTGGATGCGGGAGTGCAAGCCGGCCAGGTGGTTGGCTCGGACTACGACCCGATGCTGGCCAAGCTCATCACCTGGGCACCCAGTCGCCAGGTGGCGCTCGAGCGGCTCGACAAGGCGCTGGGTGAGACGGTCATCGACGGGCTGACGACGAACCTGGACTTCAACCGCTTCCTCGTCACCTACCCGGACGTCATCGACGGTCGGCTCGACACGGGCCTGCTCGACCGGATCGTCGGTGGCTACGAGCCCACGCCGACTCCGGCAGCCGCCTTCGCCGTGGCCGCCCTGCACAAGATTCTCGCCGCGTCGGGCACTGCTGCGGGGGAGACCGATCCCCACGGCCCCGCCACGCCACGGTCCCCGCTGGGCAGCCAGTGGACCAGCGCGGACTCCTGGCGCGGCGCCCGCAAGCCAGCCCCGGTGGTCTACAGCTTCGACGATGGCTCGGAGCGCGGCCCGCGCCGGGTCACCCTGAGCCCCCGCGACGGGGAGCACAACCCCGGCGAGCGGGTGTGGACCGCGCAGGTGGAAGACGCTGCCCAGGCAGTCCCCGGCGGCTCGGAAGAGGCCGTCGAGGGCGAGACCGTGAGCTTCGACGTCACCGTGCTGGGCCCCCCGGTCCCCACCCCGGATTTGCGGTTGCGCATCGACGAGGGCACGGCCCAGCGGTGGCGCGTGATTGGGGAGCACGTCTTCGGCCCCCACGGGGCGTTCACGCTGCGAGAATTCCACGGCACCGCGGCCGATGCACAGGACCAGGCGGGGGACACCCCGATCACCAGCCCGATGCCCGGCACGGTCATCGCGGTCGAGGTGGCAGACGGCGCCACGGTCGCCGAGGGCGAGGCGGTCATCGTCATGGAAGCCATGAAAATGGAGCACACCCTCACCGCGGCCTACAGCGGCGTGGTCAGCATCAACGTCTCAGTTGGCGACATGGTCTCCACCGGTGACGTCCTCGCCGAGGTAGATCCCGATACGGACACAAACACGGACGCCGCTGCGGACGAAGACGCCGACTAAACACACCAACTACACCCAACAACCAAGAGCACCACAACGCGAAAGGATCGAAAATCATGAGCATTCTCACTCCGGAACTGCAGGAACTGCGCAAGGGCGTAGAGGACTTTGCCAACACCGTCGTGGACCCGGTCGCCGCCCAGCACGACCGCGACCACACATTCCCCTATGAGGTCGTCAAGCAGATGGGGGAGATGGGCCTGTTCGGCCTGCCGATCGCCGAGGAATACGGCGGCATGGGCGGCGACTACATGGCCCTGGGCGTGGCGCTCGAGGAACTCGCCCGGGTCGACCAATCCGTCGCCATCACCCTCGAGGCCGGGGTGTCCCTGGGAATCATGCCGATCTACCGATTCGGCTCCGAGGAGCAAAAGCAGCAGTACCTGCCCGACCTGGTCGCCGGCAAGGGCCTGGCCGGCTTTGGGCTGACCGAGCCAGAGGCCGGTTCGGACGCGGGTGGCACGAAGACCACCGCGAAGCTGGACGGCGGCGAATGGGTCATCAACGGCTCGAAGCAGTTCATCACGAACTCCGGCACCGACATCACCAAGCTCGTCACCGCCACGGCCGTCACCGGCACGCGCGATAACGGCAAGAAGGAGATCTCCGCGATCATCGTGCCCTCCGGCACCCCGGGCTTCACCGCCGAACCCGCCTACAACAAGGTCGGCTGGAACGCCTCCGACACCCATCCGTTGACCTTCGACGACGTGCGCGTCCCCGAGGCCAACCTGCTGGGCGAGCGCGGCAAGGGTTTCTCCTATTTCCTATCCATCCTGGACGAGGGCCGCATCGCGATCGCCGCGCTGGCCACCGGTGCGGCGCAGGGCTGCGTGGACGAGTGCGTGCGCTACGCCAAGGAGCGCACGGCCTTCGGCAAGGCGATCAGCGAGTACCAGGCGGTGAGCTTCAAAATCGCCCGCATGGAGGCCCGCGCCTACGCCGCCCGCCAGGCCTGGTACGCGGCCGCCGCGAAGATGCAGGCGGGGGAGGATTTCACCAAGGAGGCCTCCATCGCCAAGCTCGTCGCCTCCGAGGCGGCGATGGACAACGCCCGCGACGCCACCCAGGTCCACGGCGGCTACGGCTTCATGAACGAGTACCGCGTGGCCCGCCACTACCGCGACTCCAAGATCCTCGAGATCGGCGAGGGCACCACTGAGGTGCAGCTCATGCTGATCGCCAAGCACCTGGGCCTCTAGGCCAGCCAACAACCGCCGACACCCAAAAGTCCGGGTCCCGCAAGGCCCGAGGCATAAGCCGACAAGGAGCAGGAAAAGATGAGCGATCACACGCACAACGCGCCGGGCCGCACCGTCGTGCAGCGCGGCCTGTGGTTCGAGGAATTCGAGGAGGGCGTGACCTATCAGCACCAGCCGGGGCGCACCGTCACCGAGGCCGATAACACGCTGTTCACCACGCAGACGATGAACACCCAGCCGCTGCACCTGGACGCTGCCTGGGCCGCGAAGCAACCGGGCTTCCGCGGGGAGCGGCTGGTGAACTCCATGTTCACCCTCTCCACGGTGGTGGGGCTGTCGGTGAGCCAGCTCTCGCTGGGCACGATCGTGGCCAACCTTGGGTTTAAGGAAGTTTCTTTCCCTCAACCACTATTCCACGGCGACACGCTCTACGCGGAGACGACCTGTGTGGGCAAGCGCCCCTCCCGCTCCCGCCCCAACCAGGGAATCGTGGAGCTGGAGCACATCGGCCGCAACCAGCACGGCGACGTTGTGTGCCGGGCGGTCCGCAGCACCCTCATGCAGTTCCGACCAGCGGGGGAGGAGTAAATGTCCACCCCAACCACCCCCTGGCTGCCCCCGGGGCCGGCGCTCCTGTTCGCCCCCGCGGACCGGCCCGAGCGCTTCGCCAAGGCCGTCGAACGGTCGGACGCCGTGATCGTCGACCTCGAGGACGGCTGCCGCGCCGAGCAGCGCCCCGCCGCCCGTGAGCACGTCATCGCTGCCTTCCGGTCGGGCACCTTCGACCCGGAGCGCACCATCATCCGGGTCAACCCCGCCGGCTCCGAGGACTTCGCCGCCGACATGGCCGCCGTCGCTGCCTGCGGTGCGCGGACAATCATGCTGCCCAAGGCGGAGGGCCCCTTTTTTCAGGACGCCGCCAGCCAGCCGCACGGCGCCGTGGCCGCCAGCGATGAAGTCCAGGTCATCGCGCTGATCGAAACCCCGGCCGGGGTGGTCAACCTCCAGGCCATCGCGACGGACCCGCAGGTCGTGGCCCTGTTCTGGGGAGCAGAGGACCTCACCGCGGCAATCGGTGGCACGAGCTCTCGCTACGGAGCGGAGGAAAAGCCCACCCCCGGCGGCGGAACCTCAGGCCACCCCGGCGGGTACCGGGAGGCGCCCCGGCTGGTCCGCTCCCTGGTGCTCCTACACGCCGCGGCTGCGGGCAAGGTCGCCCTCGACTCGATCCACGCCGATACCGCCGACGTCGCCGGGGCTAAGGCCGAGGCGGTCGACGCGGCGGTCAGCGGCTTCGCCGCCACCGTCAGCATCCACCCCGGCCTCGTCCCCGCGATCCGGCAGGCCTACGCACCCAGCGAGGAACAGCTGGAGTGGGCCGCGCGGGTCATCGGGGGTGCCAGCAGTAATAGCGGCGCCTTCGCCGTGGACGGGCAGATGATTGATGCCCCGCTGCTACGACAGGCCGAAGTGATCCACCGCAGGGGGCAAGCCCAATCCAGCACCGGCCCTTCGGACAACCGCGCCCCCTAGACGCGAAACCACCACACTCATTCCTCGCCAAGGAGGTCATCATGACTAGCACTTTCGTCCCCCGGCCCTATGCCATCTCAACGAATCCTGCGGACCTGGACCCAAAGCTCTCCCACGAGGTCGGCAACCAGGACGTCGAACTGCTCGACGAGACCATCGGCCAAACCCTGGCCCGGGTGGTTCACAAGTTCCCCTCCCGCGACGCCGTCCTCGATTTCTACGGGGATATCCACTTGAGCTACGAAGAGTTCCACCGCAAGGTGCTGCGGCTGGCCTCCGGTCTGCACGCTGCGGGCTACCGCAAGGGGGACCGCATCGGTATCTGGGCCCCCAACCGCTGGGA
Organism: Corynebacterium urealyticum; assembly: GCA_020741275.1. Classification (GTDB taxonomy): domain Bacteria; phylum Actinomycetota; class Actinomycetes; order Mycobacteriales; family Mycobacteriaceae; genus Corynebacterium; species Corynebacterium urealyticum_A. Next base: position 38,295 of record DYZK01000109.1, on the reverse strand, counting down.
GTGGACGGTGGTCCAGTTCGCGGCCGCCGAGATCGGCATCGTGTTGGTCTGCATCAACCCCACCTACCGCAACCGTGAGCTGATCTATGCGATGAACCAGTCCAACGTCAAGGCGCTGTTCTCCGCCGGGCGGTTCAAGGACTCGAACTACCGGGAGATGGTCTTCTCCGCCTCCCCGCAGTTCTCCCGCGCCTACCGGGAGACCATCTTCTTCGGCTCCGAGCGCTGGGACGAGCTGGCTAACCACGCGATCCTCGACCTCAACCCGGTGCGCGAGGAACTGGACCCGGATGATCCGATCAACATCCAGTACACCTCCGGCACCACGGGCATGGCCAAGGGCGCGACGCTGACCCACCGCAACATCCTGAACAACGGCTACATGATCGGCCACCGCCTCAGCTACACGGAGGAGGACCGCGTGGTCATCCCCGTGCCCTTCTTCCACTGCTTCGGCATGGTGATCGGAAACCTCGCAGCCATGGCGCGCGGCGCGGCGACGATTATCCCGGGCCCGACTTTCCAGCCACAGCAGACCCTCGAGGCGGTGCACCACGGGCGGGCGACGAGCCTCTACGGGGTGCCCACCATGTTCATGGCGGAACTGCAAGAACTGGAGAAGAACCCGAAGAAGTACGACCTGTCGACGCTGCGCACCGGGGTCATGGCGGGCACCACCTGCCCCTCGAAGACCATGCAGGAGGTCATCGACATTATGGGCATGGGGGAGGTCGGCATCTGCTACGGCATGACCGAGACCGCGCCCGTGTCTTGCCAAACTCTGCCCGATGACCCCATCGACAAGCGCGTGAACACCGTGGGCAAGGTCGGCCCGCACCTCGAGCTGAAGATCGTGGACCCGCAGACCCGGGAGGTCCTACCGCGCGGCAAGCAGGGCGAGGTGCTGGTGCGCGGCTACTCGGTGATGAAGGGCTACTGGGACATGCCCGAGAAGACCTCGGGGGCGATCACCGACGACGGCTGGATGCTCACCGGCGACCTCGGGCTAATGGATGAGGACGGCTACGTGGCCATCACCGGCCGCATCAAGGACATGGTCATCCGAGGCGGGGAAAACCTCTACCCCAAGGAGATCGAGGAGTTCCTCTACCGCCACCCGGACATCGCGGATGTGCAGGTCATCGGCGTGCCGGACGACAAGTACGGCGAGGAGCTCATGGCCTGGATCATTATGAACCCCGGTGCCAAGCCGCTGACCCAGGAGGACATCCAGAAGTTCGCGGAGGGCCAGCTCGCCCACCACAAGATCCCCCGCTACGTCCACATCGTGGACTCCTACCCGATGACGATCTCCGGCAAGGTCCGCAAGGTCGCCATGCGCGAGGAAGCCGTCAAGCTGCTCGGCATTTACGACCGGGGCTAACACCCACCACCACGCGAGAGAAGACTTTAGGCAGACTTTAAGCAAGGAGCGGAAATGTCCAAGTTGATAAGCGCCGCGGACGCAGTGGCCGATATCCCCAACGGCGCGACGATCGCGGTCGGCGGCTTCGGAGTGTGCGGAATCCCGCAGATCCTCCTGGAACAGCTGCGGGACCAGGGCGCCACGGACCTGGAGGCGGTGAGCAATAACGCGGGCCTGGATAACCGCGGACTCGGGATGCTGCTGGGTACCCGCCAGCTGCGCCGCATCATCGCCAGCTACGTAGGGGAGAACAAGGAGTTCGCCCGCCAGTACCTGGAGGGCGAGCTGGAAGTGGAGCTGACCCCACAGGGCACGCTGGCCGAGAGGCTGCGCGCCGGGGGATCCGGGATCGGTGGCTTCTACACCCGCACCGGGGTCGGCACGGTCGTCGCCGACGGTGGGATGCCCTGGAAGTACGACGCCGGGGGAGGCGTGGCGGTGGCGTCCCCAAAGAAGGAAACCAGGGAGATCGACGGGGAGGAATACGTCCTCGAGCACGCGATCAAGGCGGACTTCGGGCTCGTGCGGGCCGCGGTAGCCGACGAGGCAGGCAACCTGCGGTTCCACGAGACCGCCCGCAACTTCAACCCCCTGGCCGCGATGAGCGGAAAGGTATGCATCGTCGAGGCGGAAAAGGTGGTCCCTGTGGGCGAGCTAGGTCCGGACGATATCCACCTGCCCAGCGTCTACGTCCACCGCATCGTGGAGCTTTCTCCCCAGCAGGCAGCAGACAAGATGATTGAAAAGGAGACGGTCCGATGATAACGACTCAAGATCAGAAGCTGGGCTGGACCCGCGAGCAGATGGCGGCCCGTGCGGCCCAGGAACTCTCGGATGGCCAATACGTCAACCTCGGAATCGGGCTGCCCACCCTGGTGCCCAACTATGTGCCCGAGGGGGTGACGGTCACCCTTCAGTCGGAGAACGGCCTGCTGGGGATCGGGCCGTACCCCAAGAAGGGCGAGGCGGATCCGGACCTGATCAACGCGGGGAAGGAGACGGTCACCGCGCTGCCCGGGTCCAGCTACTTCGATTCCGCCCTGAGCTTTGGGATGATCCGCTCCGGCAAGATCGACGTCGCGATCCTCGGCGCGATGGAGGTCAACGCCGTCGGGGACATCGCCAATTGGATGGTGCCGGGCAAGATGGTCAAGGGCATGGGCGGGGCGATGGACCTGGTCGTGGGCGCCCAGCGGGTCGTCGTGCTGATGGAGCACTGCACCAAGGCCGGGGACTCCAAGATCGTCGACGAGATCACCCTGCCGCTGACGGGCACCGGCGTGGTGGACCGCATCATCACCGACCTCGGGGTCTTCGACCGGGAGGAATCCGGCCTGGTGCTCGTGGAGCTGGCCCCAGGGGTCACGGAAGAAGACGTTAAAAACCGAACCGCAGCGAGCTACCGTAGCGCCGTGAAATAATGATCTCAACATAAGGAAGGACGCGAAATGACCACTACCCAGCACCCTCAAGACGTCGTCATCGTCGGCGCCGCCCGCACCCCGCAAGGCCGACTGCTCGGCGCGCTGTCCCGCAAGACCGCCGTCGACCTCGGCGCCGCCACCATCTCCGCAGTACTCGAGCGTTCCGGCGTGGGCGCCGAGCCGGTGGACTACGTCCTCATGGGCCAGGTCGTCCAGGCCGCCGCGGGCCAGAACCCGGCCAAGCAGGCCGCCGTCGCCGCCGGGCTGGGCATGAACGTGCCCGCCATGACCGTCAACAAGGTCTGCCTGTCCGGTTTGGACGCCATCATCAACGCCGCCCGCATGATCAAGGCAGGGGACGCCACCGTGGTCGTCGCCGGTGGTCAGGAGTCCATGTCCAACGCCCCGCACCTCGCCGCCGGCGTACGCGCCGGTAAGGGCTTCGGCGAACTGAGGCTGGACGACGCCCTCGAGCGCGATGGCCTCACCGACCCGGTCCAGGGCACCGCCATGGGAGTGGAGACCGACGCGAACGCCGAGGCCGCCGGCCTGAACCGCGAGGAGCAGGACCACATCGCCGCGCTGTCCCACCAGCGCGCCGAGCAGGCGATCGCCGAGGGCACCTTCTCTGACGAGATCGTCCCCATCGAGGTCGCCACCCGCAAGGAGACCGTCACAGTCTCCCAGGATGAGGGCGTGCGTCCGGGCACCACCGCGGAGGGCCTGGCCAAGCTGCGTCCGGCATTCCGCAAGGAGGGCACCATCACCGCCGGCTCCTCCTCCCAGATCTCCGACGGCGCGGCAGCCGTGGTGCTGACCACCCGCGAGAACGCCGAGGCCAAGGGCTGGAATATCCTGGCTACCGTCGGTGCAGCGGGGCAGACCGCAGGCCCGGACACCTCGCTGCTCTCCCAGCCGTCCCAGGCCGTGAAGGCCGCCCTGGCCAAGGCCGGTTGGGAGACCGGGGACCTGGACTTCCTGGAGATCAACGAGGCCTTCGGCGCCGTCGTCGCACAGTCCCTGAAGGACCTGGACTACTCGCTGGAGAAGACCAACATCCACGGCGGTGGCATCTCCCTGGGTCACCCGATCGGCTGCTCCGGGGCCCGCGTGCTCGTCACCGCAGCCCACGAGCTCAACCGCCGCGGCAGCGGAAAGGCTGCCGTCTCCCTGTGCGGTGGCGGCGGCCAGGGCGATGCGCTGCTGATCTGGAAGTAACGCCTTCAGAGGGGCTGGGCTGGCTTCGGCCAGCCCAGGGGAGGGGCCGACCCAGCTAACCCAAGCTAGCCCAGGAGGAGCACGATCCCTGCCATGATCGGCAGGGAGATCGCCGTAGACACCACGCCGGTGTCCCGGGCCAGCACCTGCTGGGTCTGGAAGCGCTGCGCGTAGGTGAATACGTTCTGCCCCGTCGGCAGCGCCCCCATCAGCACCATCGCCAGCAGCAGCTCACCGCTTGCGCCGAAGACCAGCGTGCTGACGAGGAAAGCCAGCGTGGGGTGCAGAACCGTCTTCAGTAGGGAGGCCACCAGCACCGACTTGCGCGGGCTGCTCCCCGGCTGCAGCACCTTGACCTCTGCCATGGACATGCCGAAGACCACCAGTGCCACGGCGACCATGGACTGGGCGATCAGATCGATCGGGTCCGCGATCAGCGCCGGTAGCTCAAAGCCGAATTGAGTGTTCATCCAGGCCAGGATCATGCCGACAAAAGCCGAAATCAGCAGGGGGGACTTGAACAGCGCCGAGGCCACCGCCGGGGCCAGCCGGGTACGCGACGTGTCCGACTGCGCGCCCGAGCCGCGCTCCTCGGCGATATCCAGCAGCAGTACCGCGGTGGGGGCGTAGAGACCCACCTGGAAGAGGACCACCGGCAGCGTCAGCGTCGGGTCGTCCAGCAGGTAGGTGGCCAGCGGGATACCCAGGTTGGAGCCATTGCAGTAGCTGGCTGCCAGCATCCCGATGAGGGATTCCTTGGCGGTGCGCCGGGCAATCCAATAGAAGAGCGCGAAGCTCGTGAATCCGGTCAGCAGGCTGCTGATCGCCACCACCGCGAGGTTGGGACCGAAGATCTGCCCGAGGTCCGCGTGGCTCATGAAACGCAGCAGCGTGGCGGGCAGCGCGATCCAGAACACGTACATGTTCAGCGGATAGAGCGCCTTGGGGCCCAGCAGCTGCTTGCGGCCAATGGCGTAGCCGAGTCCGATGATGAGGACGACAACGCCGAAGCCGGTGAGCACATTGAGCATGGCTCCTATTGAACCACCCGCCCGTCCCGGGCCGATGGCGAGGGGTGTGGCCAACCAAGAGGAGCTGGGTGAGCGGACGGTGAGTGGGCACAAGAAACCCCCGCCGGGCTGCTGCCACGGCGGGGAGAAACTTAAGCGGGTGAGTTTTAGAGGGCCTTCACCACGTAGGCCTTAGCCCACTTATCGGTGTGGGACTGGTTGTACTGGTCACGGGAGATCCCCACGGCATAGACGATCAAGTAGATAATCGAGAGCAGGAAACCTAGGAAGGGGATGATGTTCAATACGCCCTGGATGGCGTAAAAACTATTGCGCTTCAGGGACTGGCCAAAACTAAGCTGCCCACCCTCGAAGTTCACCACTCGCTGGCCGGTGGCCAGTTTGCCCAGGGAGCCCTTCATGCCGCTGGACTCCATTGCCGCGCGGTAAACGAACCACAACACGAAGGTCAACAGCGAGGCGATCCCAACGCCCATCGGCATCTCGGCATCGATACCATTAGCCAAACTGTTGAACCAGTCGATGACCTCATTGGCGGGAGTAAAGCCGAAGTACAGCGGGGTGCTGGCGACGCTGACCACGATCCCGTCGATGATGAGGCTCAGCAGCCGGATCCACGGGCCCGGACGCGACGGCGCGAGGGGAGCGGTGCCCGCCGAGGCCTCGTAGTCCGGCATGCTGGGGAAACCGCCGGCGGCAGCGGAGCGATCATCGCCCATCGGCACGCCGTAACTATCCGCTCCGTAGCCCTGGCTACCCGGGGAGTCGTTGAACGCGTCCCCCGCGTCGGGCTGGTTGTACCCGCTACCGTAAGGCCCACCGCCAGAAGCGTCCCCGTTGTATCCACTATTCGGCGTCGAACCGCCGTAGCCACCGTTGTCCGGGGTTCCTCCGTCATAGGGGTTCGTCATCACAGGGCCTTTCATTCATCGTTCAGCCCCCGCGTCGGTGTGTGCGTGAAGGGCATTGTCCACGAATATAGTTCCGCACTATCCGGAGTGCACGGCTGCACCCCTCGGAAATGCATGGGAACCGTGCGGAAATGCGAGAAGTTTACGCCCACGTTCGCTCGGGTCTAAAGTGAAAAGGCGTAAAACAGCCACGCGATGGTGCTCTGCAAGCCGGTGCACCCAGCGCTGCTGAGGCTTTGAAAGGAACAAGCTACGCCCATGACCCACCGCATCGGTTTCGACCGCGAGAAGTACATCCAGCTCCAGTCCGAGCACATCAACGAGCGGCGCGAGCAGATCGGTGGGAAACTCTACCTCGAAATGGGCGGCAAGCTCTTCGACGACTACCACGCCTCCCGCGTCCTGCCCGGCTTCACGCCGGATAACAAGATCGCGATGCTGGAGAACATCAAGGAAGACGTCGAGATCGTCGTCTGCCTCAATGCCCGTGACCTGGAGCGCGGCAAGGTCCGCGCCGACCTCTCCATCCCCTACGAGGAGGACGCCCTCCGCCTCGTCGACGTCTTCCGTGACCGCGGTTTCCTGGTCAACAACGTGGTGCTGACCCAGCTGGAGGATAGCAATCACATGGCCGTCGCCTTCGCCGAGCGCCTGGAGCGCCTCGGCCTTAAGGTCGCGCGCCACCGGGTGATCCCCGGCTACCCGACGAATACCGAGCTCGTGGTCTCCGACGGCGGCTTCGGCCTCAATGACTACGTGGAAACCTCCCGCGACCTCGTCGTCGTCACCGCGCCGGGACCAGGTTCCGGCAAGCTCGCCACCTGCCTCTCGCAGGTCTATCACGAGTTCCGCCGCGGCGTGCCCGCCGGCTACGCGAAGTTCGAGACCTTCCCGATCTGGAACCTCCCGCTGGAGCACCCGGTCAACCTCGCCTACGAGGCCGCGACCGCGGACCTGGACGACATCAACGTCATCGACCCTTTCCACCTGCAGGCCTATGGCAAGCAGGCGACCAGCTACAACCGCGACGTCGAGGTCTTCCCACTGCTGAAAACCCTGCTGGAGAAGCTCTACGGGCACTCGCCGTACCAGTCGCCCACGGACATGGGGGTGAACATGGCGGGCAAGTGCATTTCCGACGACGAGCTGTGCCGCGAAGCCGCGAAGCAGGAGATCGTGCGCCGCTACTACAAGGCCCTCGTCGAGGAGCGCCGGGAGGATACGGACGATACCGTCTCCTCGCGCGTGGCGATCGTCATGAGCAAGGTCGGTGCGAGCATCAAGGACCGCCGCGTCGTGGCCGCAGCAAACGAGGTGGAGGAGCGCACCGGCCAGCCGGGCAGCGCCCTGGAGCTAGCGGATGGCACCATTATCACCGGCAAGACCAGCGAGCTGCTGGGCTGCTCCGCGGCGATGTTGCTCAATGCGTTGAAGCACCTCGCGGGCCTGGATGACGACATCCACCTGCTCTCGCCTAAGTCCATTGAGCCCATCCAGACGCTTAAAGTCGATCACCTGGGCTCCCAGAACCCGCGCCTGCACACCGACGAAGTTCTCATCGCGCTCTCCGTCTCCGCCGCCGAGTCTGAGGACGCTCGGGCCGCGTTGAAGCAGCTGAAGAACCTCGCGGGCTGCGACGTCCACACCACCACGATCCTGGGGTCGGTGGACGAGGGCATCTTCCGCAATCTCGGAGTGCTGGTGACCTCCGAGCCGAAGTACTGGCGCAAGGCCCTCTACCGCAAGCGCTAGGCCCCTGCCGAGGCCGGCTCCCATCCCGAGGGAATTGATTGTCTGTAGCAGACGTTCCCTGTGGGGTGGTGGCGCACAGAGCGTCAAAAATAAAAGAAGACCCGCCCTGGCATAAAGCCTGGGCGGGTCTTCTTTGTCTACGTAACGTCTACCTGCCGGTTCTTAACGGCTGTTGAAAGGCAGGAGAGCCATCTCGCGGGCGTTCTTGATCGCGGTAGCAACCTCACGCTGCTGCTGCGGGGTCAGGCCCGTGACGCGGCGGGAACGGATCTTGCCGCGGTCGGAGATGAACTTACGCAGGAGAGCGTAGTTCTTGTAGTCAACCTGCTCGATGCCTTCGGCCTTGAGCGGGTTCTTCTTGGGGCGGCGGGACTGCTCCATCCGCGCCCGCTTCATGTTGTTGCGCTTCATTTAAAGAGCCTCCCTAATTACCAGCTGGACTTACGAACGCCCGGCAGCTCACCGCGGTGAGCCATCTCGCGGACGCGGACACGGGACAGGCCGAACTTGCGGAGGTAGCCACGTGGGCGACCGTCGGCGGCGTCACGGTTGCGGACGCGAACAGGGGAGGCGTCGCGCGGCTGACGGTTCAGCTCGAACTGTGCCTCGATGCGATCCTCGTCGCTGGTGTTCGGGTTCTTGATGATCTTCTTGAGCTCAGCGCGACGCTCCGCATAGCGGGCGACGATTTCCTTGCGCTGCTCGTTCTTCGCGATCATGGACTTCTTAGCCATAGATTATCGCTCCTCGCGGAATTCGACGTGCTTGCGGGCAACCGGGTCGTACTTCTTCAGAGTGATGCGATCCGGGTTGTTGCGCTTGTTCTTACGGGTGACGTAGGTGTAACCGGTGCCAGCCGTGGACTTGAGCTTGATGATTGGACGAATATCGTTACGAGCCATTTTTAGATCTTCTCCCCACGAGCGCGAATCTTGGCAACGACGGACTCGATGCCATCACGGTCAATGGTCTTCAGGCCCTTCGGAGAGACCGTCAACGTGATCGTGCGGCCCTCAGAAGGCAGGTAGAACTTGCGACGCTGAACATTTGGGTTCCAGCGGCGGCTCGTGTGTCGGTGAGAGTGGGAAACCTGCTTGCCGAAACCCGGCTTGCGGCCCGTCACCTGGCAATATGCCGACATGGGTTTTCTCCTTCCACCATGCATTACATAACGAAAAATGCAGGCTCCCCGGTGGGTAGACAGTCCGCTGGGAAGCACGAAATGCGCTGCATGCACGGTGATGACGTTTACATAGACAACAGCAGAGGACGATTATACAGCTCAGGTGGCGAAGCGCCTAATCTTGTCCGGCCGGGGTCAGTCGTTGAGTAGCGGTCAGTCAATTATGTCCACCGGTCGACATGCGATAGACTTTTGCGGTCGTACGTGCTGCCATCGTGGCATCTCGAACGTGAAGACAATGTTTCGCCCCGACTCGGGCACGACCCGCGCTCATGCGTTTGGGACCGACCCGATGTGATCAACCTAAGGGAAGAAGTATGAAGAAGGATATCCACCCGGATTACCACCCAGTGGTATTCAAGGATTCTGCTACCGGTAAACAGTTCCTTACCCGCTCCACCGCCACTTCCGACCGTACGGTCGAGTGGGAGGATGGCAACGAGTACCCGCTGATCGTCGTCGACATCACCAGCGAGTCCCACCCGTTCTGGACCGGCGCACAGCGCGTCATGGACACCGCAGGTCGCGTCGAGAAGTTCCAGCGCCGCTACGGTGGCATGGCTCGCCGCAAGAAGAAGACCCAGTAAGGCTCGAGGAGGGTAGAAGAAAATGGCAGTACCAAAGTTCAAGAAGTCCCGCGCCAACACCCGCGCCCGCCGTTCCCAGTGGAAGGCGGATAACGTCGAACTTCAGACTCGGAAGATTAACGGCCAGGAGGTGCAGATCCCTCGCCGCCTGGTGAAGGCTGCTCAGCTCGGCCTGATCGACCTGGATTAATCCCGGTCAGCCGGCTTGCCGGTTCAACGCCCGTACCTGCGCTCCAGGTGCGGGCGTTTTTTGATGCCTCCGTCACGCTGGAGAGGCGCCTGCAAGGTGCAGTCGAGCAGTAGAAAAACCTGACCTGTGGGTGCGAGCGACCTAAACTGGTGCTGAGTGTTAACACAAGGACCCGCCGGGAAGGCAGAATGACTATATGAAGATTCTCGTTGTGGACGATGACCCCGCTGTTCGCGAATCGCTGCGGCGTTCCCTGATTTTCAACGGTTACACCATTGTGCTCGCCGCAGACGGGGAGGAAGCGCTGGATAAGGTCCAGTCTGAGCGTCCCGACATGGTGATTCTCGACGTCATGATGCCGAAGTTCGACGGGCTTGAGGTGTGCCGCGAGCTGCGTTCTCAGGGCGACGACATCCCAATCCTGTTACTCACTGCCCGCGACTCCGTCTCGGAACGCGTGGCCGGTTTGGATGCCGGAGCGGACGATTACCTCACCAAGCCCTTTGCGCTCGAAGAGCTCCTGGCCCGCACCCGATCCCTTGTCCGGCGCGCCGCGCGGCCGGCGGCAGTGGAAAGCCAGCAGATTGAGATCCTGAAGTTCGAGGACCTTGAGCTGGATCCTGCGACCCGCGACGTTACTCGTGGCGGCCGCCAGATTAGCCTGACCCGCACCGAGTTCGCCCTTCTGGAGCTGCTGCTGCGCAATCCACGCAAGGTGCTCTCCCGGACGACGATCCTCGAGGACGTGTGGGGCTATGACTTCCCGACCTCAGGCAATGCTTTGGAGGTCTACATCGGCTACCTGCGTCGCAAGACCGAAGCTGACGGCGAGCCACGCCTGATCCAGACGGTTCGCGGCGTGGGTTACGTTCTGCGCGAGACCGCACCATGAGTTTGCGGAGGCTCCCCTCGGACCCCCGGGGCCGTGCCTCCCACCCGGCGACGGGGGAGCGAACTGCGGGTGCCGTCGCCGACCACGGCATCCTCCTCGGCGAAGAGGACGTCGCTGAGCTGACCAACCTCCCGCGGTGGCGCCGCTTTCTGGACGGTACCCTGGGCAGCATTAAACAACGGCTGACCGTCCTGACCTCATTGGTCATTATCTTCTCGATCGCCACCGTCACCTTCGCTGCCTACGCGACGGTGTCCCAGATCCTGTGGCGAGCCGGCGATAGCCTGTTGCGGTCCCAGGCGCAAAGCATCATCGAGATGCCACCCGAGAAAGTTCCAGGTGGTGTTCCGGGGGAGAACTACGAGCCGGCCTTCGAGCGAATCTCCAACACCTTCAGTTTGATGGTTGTGCCGGAGGCCTATACCGGCATTGCCGCTCCCGTTGCGAAGTTCGAACCCGTCTTGGAGGAGGCCGAGATCGCGGTCATCCGGGGCGCGCGCCCGCATTCTTACCGCTCCGATGGCGACGACCGTTACTTCGCGGTCGCGGCGCCTGACGGCCGCGTCGTCGTCCTCGTTTCTGATACTTCGCCGACAACAAAGTCGCTAGATTCGCTTGCCCTCATTCTGACGATGATCGGCATCTGTGGCTCGCTCGGCGCCATCGTGCTGGTCGCCGCTGTGGTGAGCGCCGGGCTGCGGCCCATCGACCGCCTACGGCGAGCCACGGACCGAGTGACGGAGACGGGCGAGCTCCGCCAGCTCGTCGTCTTCTCTAATGACGAGGTCGGCACCCTCACTACGTCCTTCAACAACATGATGCTGGCCCTCCAGACCTCCCGGGAGAAGCAGAAGGAGCTCGTGGCGGATGCCTCGCACGAGCTCAAGACGCCGTTGACATCCCTGCGGACCAATATCGAACTATTGCTGCTCGCGACGCGTGAGGATTCCCCAGGCATCACGGTGGCTGACCGCCGAGAGATTGAACGTGATGTGCTGAGCCAGTTGGACGAGATGAGCGCCCTGATTAAGGACCTGGTGGACCTGGCCCGTGAGGATGGTCCCGTTCTCAGCGATCAGGAGGTCGATCTCAACGAGTGCCTGCGCGTCGGCGTGGCGAAGGTGCAGCGGCGTCGCCCGGACGTCACCTTCGAGATTCACGCCGAGCCCTGGGTTACCCAGGGTGATCCGCTCAGTCTGAAACGGGCGCTGTTGAACCTGCTGGACAACGCAGCCAAGTGGTCACCGGAAGGGGGCAGCGTGCGGGTTTGGATGCAACCCATCCCGCCGGCAGCGTCGGGGCTGACTGCCGGGGTGTCGGGGAGCGAAGGCGACGAGGAAGCCGTGGAAATCCGAGTCGCGGACTCTGGGCCGGGTATCCCCGTTGAGGATCGGGAGAAGGTCTTTGGTCGCTTCTACCGTTCGATCAAGTCTCGCTCGATGCCAGGCTCCGGCCTGGGGCTCTCCATCGTTAAGCAGGCCGTGGTAAATCACGGTGGGGCGATCATCGCCGATGAGTCCGATGACGGTGGCGCGCTGATGCGGGTGGTATTGCCCGCCCGCCGTGGAGCTCCCAGCGAAAAATAGGGCTGCGTCCCAGGATTTTTTATAAGGGAAGTGGAGGATAGTTCCTATGGAAAAAAATGGTGAAAATCTGAATAGCGGTAACGGTATCGGCGGCAACGGCGCCAGCGGTAGCGGGGGAGAGCAATACCCGAAGGCGTCGGACTTTGGGCCATTCGGGCACAATGGCCACACCGGCCGCGGCGAGGCTGGGGCACAGTACGACCACGGGGGTTGGGCGGGCGATGCTCAGGACAACCAGCCTGCCCAGTGGGGCCAGTCGAACACCGGCTATACGCAGCCGCACCAGGTTCAGAATCCCCAGGGCCCGCAGCCCCTGCAGCAGGGCATGCAGGCACCGCAGCACCAGCAGGCGCTACCGCACGAGCCGGGCTACCCGCCCCAGGCAGGGCCGAGCGTGCCGGGCGAAGGCACCCTCACCGACCCGCCGAAGGAGAAGAAGCGCTGGTCCACCGGTGCGGTGGCTGCCCTCATGGTGGGTGCAGTAGTTCTCGCCTCCGGCACGACCTTCGCCCTAACCTCCATGCAGGGCAGTTCGAGCACCCGCTCTGTCAACACTCTCGACTCCGCGCCCACCGGTAACGAGGACACCAGCACGAGCAGGCTCGAGGAATCAGGATCCATCGCCCAGGTCGCGAACAAGGTCACCCGCTCGGTGGTCCAGATCCAGGTGCAAAGCGCCCGTGGCGGGGAAGAAGGCTCCGGATCCATCTTCACCAACGACGGCATGATTCTCACGAATAATCACGTCGTTGGTGCCGCCGCCAAGGGGGGAGCGAAGATGCAGGTCATCACCTCTGACGGTCGCGTGCTCCCAGCCAAGTTCATCGCCGCCGACCCGCAGACCGATATCGCCGTCATCAAGGCAGAGGGCGCCGATAACCTGCAGCCCATGGCGATGGGGGACTCCAACGCCATTAATGTTGGCGAGACGGTCGCCGCCATCGGCTCTCCGCTGGGCCTGAACTCCACCGTGACCTCCGGCATCGTGTCTGCCAAGGACCGCCCCGTCCAGGCAGCCGGCGAGGATGGCGGGGAGGGCTCCCTCATCGACGCGATCCAGACCGATGCTGCTATCAACCCCGGAAACTCCGGTGGTGCGCTCGTGAACCTTAAGGGCGAACTTGTGGGCATCCCCACGGTCATCGCCACCTTGGGCGGAGGAGGTACCTCCGGCTCTATCGGCCTGGGCTTCGCCATCCCATCCAACCAGGCGGTGCGTATCGCCAAGCAGCTGATCGACAACGGTAAGGCCGTCCACCCGCTGATCGGCGCGCAGATCAACACCGCCAGCCGCTACGTCGGAGCTGAGGTCATGGAGGTGAACTCCGGAAGCCCTGCGGACAAGGCTGGGTTGAAGAAGGGGGACGTGGTGCGCAAGGTCGATGATCGACTCATTGACACTGGCGTGGGGCTCATCGCTGCCATCCGTTCTCACGAGGTCGGGGACACCGTGAAACTCACCGTCCTGCCTGGGGGAAGTGGACCGGAAAAGCAACTCGACGTCACCCTCGGCACCGAGGCTGAAACCCAAGAGTAGACACACACGGGGGAGGGATGAAAATAAAACCCCATTAGGGGTTTTAAAATCCCTCTCCCACGTTAAAGTTAAAGCCACCTACCCGCCGTGAAGGAGCAAACGCGTTGACGCTAAACCGGAATGAAGCCCACGATCTCGGTGTCCGAAACCCCATCGTGGACGACATCGACCACAGTCAGCTAGACCGGTTGGACGCCGCCATTCCGGAGCCGGACGATAGCTTTCTTCATAGTCTCGACCAGAGCCTCGACGCACAGGCCGCTGCAAAGCGCGCCGCAGCCGAAGCCGTGCCTTCCCGCCACGCGCTTGTTGTGCTGATCGGAGAGGACCGAGCTGGCCAGGGCGGTAGCGGGGAGCTCGTCGCCGAACTGCTTGCAGAGGACCGCTTCATCGTTGATGCGGTGGTCAACGTCGCTGAGCGCAAGAGCGAGATCCGGCACGCCATCGAAACCGCGGTTGTCGGAGGCGCGGACCTCGTCATCACCATCGGCGGTACCGGTTTCGGCCCCCGTGACCGCGCCCCCGAGGCCACCCGCAAGCTGCTGGACCGCCGCATCCCGGGCATCGCGGAGGCGATCCGCAGCTCCGGCCTCGCCGCCAATAACAAGGATGCCGCCCTTTCCCGCGGCCTCGCCGGCATCTCCGGGTCCACCGTGGTCGTCAACATCGCTGGCAGCCGAGGCGCAATCCGTGACGGCATGGCTACGCTTGGCCCGCTGGTCAACCACGTGCTCGACGAGCTCGGCGTCTAAATGGCCCGCCGCGCGCAACGCGGGCTCGCCAGCCTCGGTAAGGCCCGCAGTGCCCGGAACTCCTCCGGGAGAGTTAAGGACCCCAAAGCCGCGGGCCGGGGCGTCGATAAAGAAAAGAACCCGGCCGATCATGGCGGGTTCGATAAAGACTTCTGGATAGAACAACGCCCGCCCCACTGGGGGCGGGCGAAGAACTAGTTCGACGGGCGTCGAGCTGGAATACGGCTGAGCGAATTGCTCAGCGGGAATTACTCAGCGTGACGACCGGTCGGGTCATCGTCGTTGACGACAGAAGGGTCGACCTTCTTGGTGGAAACGCCGTTCTGCTGCTGCAGCAGGTCGCGGATCTCAGCCAGCAGCTCGGTCTCGGTTGCCGCCGCCTCCTCGGTGGAGAGGCCCTTGCGGCGAGCGTTCGTCTCAGCCAGCTTGTTCATCGGCATGATGAGGATGAAGTAAACGACGGCTGCGACGATCAGGAAGTTGATCGCGGCGGTGATTACGGCACCGAAGTCGACGAAGGTGGCCGGGTTGCCCTCACGGATGTGGAAGCCCAGGCCGAACTCTGGGGAGCCTCCCAGGGCCGCAACCAGCGGGTTGACAATCTTGTCAGTGAAAGCGGTGACGATAGCGGTGAACGCGGAACCGACAACGACGGCCACTGCGAGCTCAACCACGTTGCCTCGCATCAGGAATTCCTTGAATCCAGACAGCATAAAAATCCCCTTCTTAAAAGGTATAAAAGACTGCGTTTATTATACTGATGAGCTGGTGAAATAATAGACCCCGTTTTGCGTGATGCCTGCCGACACGGCGAGATCATGTGGGGCGGCGGGAACGCGAACTCGCAGTTCGGAGTGGTCGACGACAGCCCAGATTGCCTGCAGTCGAGGTGCAGGGAAGCGTTGGTCGACGTGCAGTGTTGTGGCGGGGTCCACAGTCTGTGGTGGGGTGGGGGTGGCATCGACGTGCGATGGCTCAACGTTTTCAGACGGAAGGGTGGAATCGCCCGGTACGAAGGCGGCGAGCGTGCGGTCGTAGAATCCACCGCCCTGACCCAGCCGGGTGCCGTCGGATCCCAGGGCGAGGGCGGGAAGGATGGCGACGTCCGCAGTATCGACCAGTTCGCCGAGGTTCTCGCCCGTGGGTTCCAGGATCCCCATCGAGTTCGCCACCAGGTCAGCCATGCCAGTGAAGGTGCGCCATTCCAGCCGGCGTGGGGAGTGCTTCACCACCGGCAGAACCACCTCATAACCCGCCTCCTGCAGAGCTTCCGGCAGGTCTGTCCCGCCTGGCTCACCCGGCAGCGCGCAGAACGCGGCCACTACCGGCCGGGAGTTGGGGAACTGTTTTCCCAGGGCTGCCACCAGATGGCGTTGGATGGCCCGGTCGCGCTGGGCGCGCTCCGCTGTTGGAACCTGCTTGCGGGTATCGCGAACCTCAGCGCGCAGGGCAGCCTTTGCGACGTGGGTTTCTTCGGGGTTGTGGGGCATGGTCTCCTCCGCTGCTCGTGCTCGCTATTCGGGTGGGTTGGCAGTGCCGGAATTCTCAACAGATCTTTTCCGGCTCGCACCGGGTGTAAGTCCAGCATTTTGGCGCAGCTGGGCGGTACGATGCACCTCATGACTTCCAATGAGCTTCGCACAGTTGTGGTCCCCGCCGCAGGACTGGGGACGCGCTTCCTGCCTGCAACGAAGACGGTGCCCAAGGAACTGCTCCCCGTGGTCGACACTCCCGGGATCGAGCTTATCGCCAAGGAGGCCGCCCAGGCTGGTGCGGAACGACTGGCGATCATCACCGCCCCGAAGAAGCAGGGCATCATGGCCCACTTCCGCACCGATGATGAACTCGAGGCCACCCTCGAAGCACGCGGTAAGGAGGGCCAGCTCGCGAAGGTTCGCGCCACCGACGGCCTGATCGACGTGGCCGCCATTGAGCAGCCGGAGCCGCTCGGCCTCGGCCACGCCATCGGCCTGGCCGAATCCCACCTCGCCGAGGACGAGGAATGCTTCGCCGTCATGCTGCCGGACGACCTCGTCCTGCCCTACGGGATCATGGAGACCATGCTGGAGGTCCGCCAGCGCTACGGTGGCTCCGTCCTGTGCGCGGTTGAGGTGCCGGAGGAGGACGTTTCCAAGTACGGCGTTTTCGATATCGCCGCCGACTCCGATGACCCGCAGGTCAAGAAGGTCAACGGCATGGTCGAAAAGCCGGACCTCGAAGACGCCCCGTCGAATTTCGCTGCCACCGGCCGCTACCTGCTGGACCGGCAGGTCTTCGAAGCTCTTTCCCGCACCAAGCCGGGCAAGGGTGGGGAAATTCAGATCACCGATGCCATCGAGCTGATGATCTCCGAGGGACACCCGGTGCACATCGTCGTCCACCAGGGCAAGCGTCACGACCTCGGTAACCCGGGCGGCTACATCCGCGCCTGCGTGGACATGGCCCTCGAGGATGAGACCTACGGAGAGTCACTGAAGCAGTGGCTCGAGCAGCGACTCGGGGAGTAGCCCCATGCGCAGCGTTGAGGAACAGCTAGCGATCATCTCCGCGGCGGCGGTCACACCGGAGCCGGTACGCATCTCCATCTCAGAGGCTCTCGGCTTGCGCTGCGCGGAGCAGATCGAGGGGGACCGGGCGGTCCCAGGGTTCAACCAGGCCGCCATCGACGGCTATGCCGTGCGCGCCGTGGACGTCCGCGAACCCGCCGATGGAGAGCTGCCCACCCTCCCGGTCGTCGGCGAGGTCACCGCAGGTTCGAGCCGTCCGGTGCGACTGCAGCCACGCCAGACTGTGCGCGTCCACGCGGGGGCGCCGATCCCGACTCTCGCAGACGCCGTCCTCCCGCTCGATTGGGTGGAAATCGACGGCCGCCACGTGGAACCGCTGCGCACCGTGAACTCGGGGGATTTCGTCCACCGGCTCGGTTCCGACGTCCAACCGGGCGACGTCGTCGTTGAGCAAGGGGCGGTGCTCGGCGCCGCTCAGGTGGGGCTGCTCGCAGCCATCGGCCGCTCCAAGGTGCTTGTCTACCCGCGCCCGAGGCTCAGCGTGCTCGCCTTCGGTCCCGAACTCGTCGACATCGACCGCGACCCGGGCCTGGGGCAGGTCCACGACGCCAATTCCTACGCTCTCGCCGCCGCCGCTAAGGAGGCTGGTGCCGAGGCCCACCGCATGGGCATCCTCGCGGGTGAACCGCGCCGGATTAAGGAGGTCGTGGAGGCGCAGCTGATGCGCAGCGAGGTGCTCGTCATTACCGGGGCGATCGGTGGGGAAGGCAGCGACCAGCTGCGCCAGATTTTGGACGAGCTCGGCTCAATGGAAACCACCCGCATCGCGATGCACCCGGGCTCCATCGTTGGCTTCGGCACCCTCGGATCCGATCAGGTGCCGACCTTCCTGCTGCCCGCCAACCCCTCCGCCGCGCTCGTGGCCTTCGAAGTGCTGGTCCGCCCGCTGATCCAGATCATCCGCGGCCAGCGCCAGGCCACCCGCCGGGTGGTGCGGGCTCGCACTATTGCCGCGATCGACTCGGCGCCGCGACGACGCGGCTTCATCCGCGGCCAGCTGATGCGCGACCGGGAGACCCGCGAGTTTCTCGTGGACCCGCTCGGGGCGGTCGGCGGAGGGGAACCGACCCACCTGCTGGGCAGCTACGGCCAGGCAAACTGCCTGATCACCGTCCCCGCGGAGGAAACGCACGTTGCGCCCGGCCAGTTCGTGGATGTCCTCTTCCTGACGAACCGCTCCTAGCCACGGGGACTTCACGGGGGAGCGGTGGACGTGGAACTGGATAGGCGCCTGGCCAGGGGTAACGGGGCGCGGTGGCGCGTACCTACCGTGTGGTTGCCTCCGGCGCACCAGCGACCAGGCTCCGTGCCCGGCGCAGCCTCGAGGACTGCCACCAGCGCAGCCCCGGCTCGCGGGGTTCATCAGACCAGCGAGCATCCACACGGTCAGTCCTCCGCGGAATTGCCGGTGCGGCTGCGGGAACTGCGCCGCTCCGACGGAGCGTCGTGGCGCGCGTTCCGCATCGCCGATGAACACCTCCTGCGCCCCGTCGAGCCGACCGTGGCCACCTCGTGGGAGGAGGCGCACTCGCCGAAAATGTGGCGCCAGACTTACCGCGGGCTCAAGTTCGCGGAGCGCCAAGGCATCGCGATGTCCTTGGCGATCGAAGTGGCCGGCGAGTTCGCGGGCCAGCTCACGCTAGGCAACATGCAATACGGCACGATCGGTAACTGCTGGATCGGCTACTGGGTGCACTCCCGCTGGCAGGGGCGCGGGGTCGCCACCGCGGCCGTCGCACTGGGCACCGACCTGGCGATGCTGGGGCTCGGCTTGCACCGGGTGGAGGCCACCGTCATGGAGGACAATCCCGCGTCCCGCCGCGTGCTGGAGAACACCGGTTACCGGGTGGAGGGGCGGCTGCAACGCAACCTACATATCGACGGGCAGTGGACGGACCACCTGCTGGTCGCGCAGACGATCGAAGAGCTCGGCCCCGGGATTACCCAGCGGCTCGCGTCCCAGGGGCGTTTTCGGGTCGATTAAGCCGGCGGCAAAACTTCCGCGTTTTGGCCCTCCGCGCGGCGTGGCAGAAAGCGAAGCGCCCAGGTTGTCGATACCTTGGAAGGTATTGCTGCTGGCCCTGCCGCCATCCTCCGGCCGGGCTGGTTCATCCGCTGGGGAAGTCCCAGTGGGTTCAAACCGCTGTCTAGCTTTTAGGAGCATTAGTGTCCGGCTCCCTTCTGTTGATCCTCGCAGTATGGCTGCTGCTGATGGCGCCGCTGTTGCTGCGCAAGCAGTCCCCGGTGCGCCGCACGTCGCGGGGCATGTCCGAGACCCGAATCCTGCACGAAGGCGGTGCCAAGCGTTCCCGCCGTCCGAGCCGTCTGCTGCCCGCCGAGGGGCACTACATGTCCTCGGATGAGGACGTGGACGCAGACATCGATTTCGTCGAGGCGGAACCGGAGTACGTCCTTTTCGATGAGGACGTCGACACCCGCGACGAGGAGCGTGCCAGCGAGCATGCCGACATCGCCGGCGGCGTGGAAACGGTGGACGCAGAGGTCGACGAAGACCGCGCCGACGTCGTCGAGAACGCCGCGGACGAGACCACGAACCTGGAGACCCTGGAGGGTGAACTCGTCGACGCTGATGCTGAGGACCTGGACGGCGAGGAGCACGTGGCGGATGCCCAGCGCCGCACAGTCCCGGCCGAGGCGCCGGCCGTGAGCGCAGAGTCCGTCACGGTCGACGCGGAGCTGGCCGACGACGCAGCAGACACGATGGCCCACGAGGACGAGAAGCACGAGGACGCCGGTGCGGACACGCCGGCGCCCCTGCGTGTCACTGCGGCTGAGCAGACGGACACTGCCGACGCGGACATCGAGGATGAGCCGGAAGAGCAGCCCGCGCTGCGCAACATCCCGACCGCCTACTTCCGCGGCGGGGATCTGCACGTGGATGCAGGGGTCCGCGAGGAAGACGAGGCTGCTGAGGCCGAGTCGCCACTGACTGAGGCGGAGGAGGAGAGCTTCGAACTGTCCGAGGAGGACATGGAGTTCATCGCTTCCCGTCGGGGCCGTGGTGTCTACGACCCGGTCGCATCCCAGCAGCTGTACAACCGCCGCCTGCAGCGCCGCAAGCAGGTACTCGGTGTGCTGGCCGGCCTGACCGCGATTGCACTGATCGCCAGCCTCATCGTCGGCGGCGGCCTGTGGATCGCCTTCCTCGTCACCGCCGCACTGACTGGCGTGTACCTGTTCAACCTGCGCCGCCAGGCGATCGAGGAGGCTAAGCTGCGTCGCCGCCGTCTCGCACGGATGCGCCGTGCCCGCCTGGGCGTGCGCAACCTGGAGGATGCCGAGCTCGGTGTCCCGGACCGGCTGCTGCGGCCGGGTGCGATCGTCGTCGAAACGGATGAAGCTGACCCTGAGCTGGAGAACCTGACCTACGCCAATGGTGGGGACTTCTTCGACGACGGTTTCGACGACTACCCGGACGCCGACGCAGACCTGAACAATTGGGACGGCCCGCACGGCCGCGCCCACATCCGCGCGGTCTAAGCCGTACGCACAAAACACGGCGGATCATTAACGATGCTGGAACACCCGGTCGCCCGCGACGGCGCCTTGCTGCTCATTCGCGCCGTGCTGGGGACCCTCTTTATCGCCCACGGCTGGCAGAAACTCTTCATCCAGAAGCTCGGGGGAGACTCCGGGGTGATCGCGGATTTCGCCCACCAGGGGATCCCGCAGCCCGAGCTCTCCGCCTGGCTAGCTACCGGGCTGGAGCTCATCGGGGGAGCCCTCCTGGTCGTGGGACTGTTGGCACCACTGATGGCTGGCCTGCTGATCCTGCACATGATCGCCGCGATCTACCTGGTCCACTGGTCCCAGGGCCTCTTTGCCGCCGATAACGGCATCGAACTACCGCTGGTGCTGTGCGCGGGGCTGCTGTCGATCGTGGTCTTTGGCTCCGGTCGTGCCAGCCTGGACCGGGCGTTTTCCCGCTTCGGGTGAGTCGGTGCAGGGGAATGCCGCTCCCGCTGCTTGGCAGCGGGCAGATTTTGGGGGAGCATAAGTCCTGTGGAATGCGCAGAAGTTCGGGCAGCGCTCTCGGCGAGGCTAGACGGCGAGGACGCCGCCCTGTCGGGAGACATCGTGGACGCCCACGTGGCTCAGTGTGAGGAGTGCCAAGCGTGGTACACGCAGGCGACCGCGATCGGGCGCGACCTGCGATTGCGGGCCAACCCGCCCGCGCCGACCCAGGGGGCTGGTGCGGGTCTCGCTGCCAAGGTGCTTCAGGTGGCTGAAGATAACCCAGAGGTTGGCGGTGACATACGCCGCCGGCAGCTTCCGCTGCTGGGAGCCCGCATCGCGTTAGCGGTGCTCGCGGTCGTCTACTTCCTCTGGGCGATTCTGCTTTTTGCTGGCTCGACCGCGGGTACCGCGGACCCCGCG
This sequence comes from Corynebacterium urealyticum, assembly GCA_020741275.1. Lineage (GTDB taxonomy): Bacteria > Actinomycetota > Actinomycetes > Mycobacteriales > Mycobacteriaceae > Corynebacterium > Corynebacterium urealyticum_A. The sequence continues at coordinate 16,841 of DYZK01000109.1, read as the reverse complement.
CAGCTCTACGAGGCCATCCGACCGGGGGAGGGGCCGCAGGCGGGGGCAGCGGACCCTGAGCTCGCGAAATACATGATCGATGCGGCCATCAGCCGCTTCGCCTTGGGCGCGGGACTGGCCTGGGCGTCCTGGGCGCCTCGCGCTTCCGGCGGGCTGCTGCCGATCTACCTGGGGATGTGGGCCTTCGGCGGAGGCTTCGCCACTCGCGACATCGTCATGGGCCTGGCCGGTGGCACTGGGGTGGACCCGGAGCTCCTCGGCAGCCTCGCCATTCACCTCGCCGCGGTGATCGCACTGGGCACCTGCTGGCTCTCCCGACACCACACGATCAGGCCCCTGCGCGATTCCTGGCACGTGCTCTCAGCCAAGCCGATGAACTTTTCTGCGGTGGATGCCGAGGCCCACTCCCGCTACTATCCTGGCGATCACCGTCGCAGCTAGTCGGCTGATTGCCTTAGTGCCAGGAGGGTAGCCACATGCGGGCTGCCCACTCGGCTGGACTCAGTGGCATTGCTGTGTACAGCGGCAGGAAGAACAGGAAATTCCACACCGCAAAGCCCACATACGCAACGACCAGAACCAGTCCGGCGTGCGCCTGCAGCCACGCCACCGGGCGGTGCTTGCTGCTGGGCGCCATGCGCCACCCGAGTACGCGGCCGCACACGAGCGCAAGTCCGATGATGAGGAAGGGAGCGAGGTTCAGCGCATAGAAGAGGTACATCTGGCGGTCGGTGTTCAGCAGCCACGGCAGGAAGCCCGCGGCGAAACCGACGATGGGGACGACCCACACGAGGTCCCGGAACCGGGCTAGTCTGTAGCAGCCATAGGCCAGCACCAACACGGTGGGGAACCAGATCGCCGGCGTGCCGACCAATAGCTCCACGGTGCGGGTGCCGTCCTCGTGGCTGGGGTTGTAGTACATCAGCCCGCGGGTGGAGGCCAGCCACGACCACGGCTTCGACTCCCACGGATGATTGTGTCCATTCGAATTGGTCAGCTCCGAGTGAAAGCGCAGCACGGAGACGTGGTAGTAGAGGAAGTTCAGGAAAGAATCCGGGAGGAAGCCCAGCGGAGATTCGGCCAACGCGGTGGCATCCTCGACGAGGCCGGACTCCACCGCGTGCCGGTACACGGAGGTCTCGCTACCGAACCATGCCCGCCAGGACAGCAGGTAGCAGCACAGCGGGATGATGACGACCGCGAAGAAATGCGGCGGAGCGTCCCGAAGCAGCGCACCGAGCAGCGGACGGCGCACGCCATAACGCCAGCGCCTGTGCGCATCCAAGCCGACGAGGAGCACACCGAAGAAGGCCATGTAGTACAGCCCGGACCACTTGATTGCCAGCGTGCCGCCGAGCGCGATACCGGCGGCGAAGCGCCACCAGCGGAAACCCAGCCGCGGGCCAGCAGGGAAGTCTCCGATTCGCCCCTCACGGAACACCACCCGGTAGCGGCGTTCCATCTCCTCGTGGTCCCGGACCAGGAAGTACACGGCGGCCACCAGGAAGAGCGTTTGGAAGTGATCCAGCATCCCAGAGCGGCTGGTCAGCAGCAGAATGCCATCGGAGAGGGCGAGGACGCCGGCTAGCAGACCGACCAAATCCGAGCGGGATATCCGTCGGGCGATGCCCGCGATCAGGCAGACCACCGCCATGCCGGCGAGCGCGGCGCACACCCGCCAGCCGAAGGGGGTGTAGCCGAAGAGCCCCATCCCGGCAGCCATGATTTCCTTGGCCAGCGGCGGGTGCACGACCAACCCATAGCCGGGGTTATCCTCGATTCCACCCAGCACCAGGTGGTCCCAGCCTCGCAGGATCTGCCAGGCCTGGGGGACGTAGTGCTTTTCGTCGAAGACCGGGGTGCCGCCGTCGGTGGGGGAGCCCAGATTAACCAGCCGAAGGAGGGCTGCGAACCCGCCCAGGAGGGCCTGGATGATCGCCCAGCGGCGTTGATTTATCCGCTGATTCGGCTGGCCCACGCGGGGCTCGGCTGGACCGACGGCTGGCGCCGGAGAGGTCTTCATTGTCACAGAGAAAGCTTATCCGATGTGGATTTTGGTTTAAGCGGTGCCATGCTGGTGGCATGAGCTCTGCACCTACGCATTCCCGCACCATTGACGCCCCAGCCCCGGACTTCGGCCACCTGTGGGAACAGGCCTGCACCAATCCGCCGCTACCTGGCGGCGGCATCATTCTCGCGGCCACGCCCCTGGGCAACCCGCAGGATGCGTCGATCCGGCTGCTGCACGCCCTCGCCACCGCGGACGTGATCGCGGCGGAGGACACCCGCCGCAGCCGGGCGCTCGCCGATGCGCTGGGGCTAAGCATCCGCGGCAAGGTGCTCTCCAACTTCGATCACAACGAGGAGCACCGCGCCGAGCAGCTCGTCGATGCCGCAGCCGCCGGCCAACGGGTGCTAGTGATCACGGACGCGGGTATGCCCTCTGTGTCGGACCCGGGCTTTCCCGCGGTCGTCGCAGCCCACCGGCGCGGCGTCCCGGTGACCTGCCTGCCGGGGCCGTCCGCGGTTCCGACGGCACTGGCGCTCTCCGGGATCGGGGTAGGTCACTTCCGCTTCCTGGGTTTTGCGCCGAGGAAGGACGGCCAGCGCCGCCAATTCTTCGACGCGGCCCGCAGTGGGGACGAGGCCATCTGTTTCTTCGAATCCCCCCATCGGTTGGCCTCCACGCTGGGGATTGCCGCCGAGGTGCTGGGGGCGGAGCGTGCGGCGGCGGTGTGCCGGGAGCTCACCAAGACCTTCGAGGAGGTCAAGGCGGGCACGCTCGCGGAGCTCGCCGAGTGGGCGGCGGCTGGGATCAAGGGGGAGATCACCGTCGTGATCGAGGCGACCGCGGCCGCGGCGGAGGTGGCGCCCGAAGACGTCGTGGGCGAGGTCGAGGAATTTGTGTCACAGGGGCAGCGGCTGAAGGCAGCCGCCGGGGAGGTTGCCGCCTCCCATGGTCTCGGGAAGCGGGATGTTTACGAGGCAGTGTTGGCAGCCAGGGCGGAAAAATAGCCCATCACCTGCAAGCCGAAGTGAATTTGTTATCAGATTGTTATCTCTCGGCGGGGAAGGGCGCCCTGAACAGCGCTATAGCAATTCTGGCAGCCACCTAGAAAACCGCTGTGAGCCCGTTACGAGCCCTATTACGGGACCGAAAACTAGCGAAACAAAAAAATCCCACGCACAGTGGGACAATGAGCAAATCTGAAAACACCCTTGATCAGTTGAAGGAAGGAAGCATCTCGCCGGACGAGGCCCAAGATGCCGCGCGGCTGAGTGAGCCCGCGGATAGCGCCGCGGCCAAGGACGAGCGCGCGGGCATCGACTGGGTCGTCACCGGCACCGCTGCCGCGCTCGTCCTCGCCGTCGTGGCCTGGGGACTCGTGGGCTCCGAGTCCTTCGCCAACTTCGCCAGCCAGGCGCTGGACTACGTCGTGGTCGACTGGGGCTGGCTATTCGTCCTCGCCTCGACCGTGTTCGTCTTCTTCGTGCTTTTCGTGGCTTTCTCGAAGTTCGGCCACATCAAGCTCGGCAAGGACGGTGAGCAGCCGGAGTTCTCAACATTCTCCTGGGTCGCGATGATGTTCGCCGCCGGTATGGGCATCGGCCTGATGTTCTACGGAACCACTGAGCCGCTGACCTTCTTCCGCGACGGCGTGCCGGGGCGCCCGGAGGGCAACGTGGGCGAGGCCTTCGCGTCTACGCTCTTCCACTGGGGCCTCCACCCGTGGTCGCTGTACGCCATCGTCGGCCTGGCCATCGCCTACGGCACCTTCCGCCTGGGGCGCAAGCAGCTGCTGAGCTCCGCGTTCATCCCGCTGATCGGCCACCGCCTCGCCGAGGGCTGGCTCGGTAAGCTCATCGACATCCTGGCCATCTTCGCCACCGTCTTCGGTACCGCTGCCTCCCTGGGTATCGGTGCCCGCCAGATTTCCTCGGGCATGGAGATCGTCGACTGGGTCGATAACCCCGGCAACACCCTGATCGTCGGCATCATTATCGTGCTCGGCATCGCCTTCCTGCTCTCCGCCGCATCCGGCGTGGGCAAGGGTATTCAGTGGATCTCGAATACGAACATGGTGCTGGCCGCGATCATCGCCCTGTTCGTCCTTGTTGTCGGCCCGACCGTCGTCATCATGAACATGGTCCCGACGACCCTGGGTAACTACCTGCAGGACTTCTTCGCCATGGCCTCCCGCACCGCCCAGTCCTCCGAGGACGCCGGTGACTGGCTGTCTGCCTGGACCATCTTCTACTGGGCATGGTGGGTCTCCTGGTCCCCGTTCGTGGGTATGTTCCTGGCCCGTATTTCCCGCGGCCGCACGGTTCGCGAGTTCATCATGGTGATCCTGCTCGTCCCAACCTCCGTGACGATCCTGTGGTTCTCCATCTTCGGCGGTACCGCCATCCACCTGGAGGAGACCGGCAAGTCCATCTGGGGCGACGGTGACGCCACCAAGATGCTGTTCAACCTGCTGCACGAGTACCCATTCGGCGCGGGCGTGTCCATCATCGCGATGCTGCTGCTGGCCACCTTCTTCATCACCTCGGCGGACTCCGCTTCCACGGTGATGGGCAGCATGTCTCAGCGCGGCCGCCTCGTCGCATCCCCGATCGTCACCGTCCTGTGGGGTGTTCTCACCTGCGCCATCGCGGTGATCATGCTGACCACGGGTGATGCGGACTCGCTGGATAACCTGCAGAACATCACGATTATCGCGGCTTCGCCATTCGTGCTCATCATCATCGCTCTGATGTTCGCCGTGGTGAAGGCCCTGGGCGACGACCCGCTCTACCTGGATCAGAAGAACCAGCGGAGGATGGTGCTGCGCGTGGCCCGCGAATACCGGGAACGCGAAAATCGCGAGATCGTGAAGCGCGCCCTCCGTATGAAGAACCGCCGCGAGGAGGGCGCCGCCACGACGGCAGCCTCGGCCACCCACGCTGCCGCCACCGCAGAGGCCGAAGCCGCGGTCGAGGGCTCCGCCGATGCGCAAAGCTACTCCATCGAGGACCTCGACGGTCTCGAGACGATGAGCGTCTACGACGGCGAGAAGGTCGTTGAGGTCGTCGACGCCGAGGATGTCGCCGACTACATCAACAATCGCAACGACGAGGACGCTGACGGGCGCAGCTAAGCACCCCTGCGGTCCCTCGTAGAACCCAGCCCCACCTACCCGGTCGGAACTAGCCCCGGGAGGTGGGGCTTTGTTCGCGCAGCAGGCACGGATCTAATAGGGTTTAAGGCATGTCAAAGCGCGTACTCACCTCTGTTGCCTGGCCCTATGCCAACGGCCCCCGCCACATCGGCCACGTCGCCGGCTTCGGCGTCCCGTCCGACGTTTTTGCCCGTTATCAGCGAATGATCGGCAACGACGTGCTGATGGTCTCCGGCACGGACGAGCACGGCACCCCGCTGCTGGTGCAGGCGGATAAGGAAAACACCACGGTCCGCGAGCTCGCCGACCGCTACAACCGCATCATCGTCGAGGACCTCGTGGGCCTGGGCCTGTCCTACGATCTTTTCACCCGCACCACCACCCGCAACCACTACGCGATCGTGCAGGAGCTGTTCCGCGGGCTCAATGAGAACGGCTACATGCTGAAGCAGACCACCCGTGGTGCGGTGAGCCCGTCGACCGGCCGCACCCTGCCGGACCGCTACATCGAGGGCACCTGCCCGCTGTGTGGCGCCACCGACGCCCGCGGCGACCAGTGCGATAACTGCGGCAACCAGCTGGACCCAGCCGACCTGATCGACCCGCGCTCCAAGATCAATGCCGAGACCCCAGAGTTCGTCGACACCGAGCACTTCATGCTCGACCTGCCCGCCCTGGCCGAGGCGCTGGAGGAGTGGCTGAAGGGGCGCAACGACTGGCGTCCGAACGTCCTGAAGTTCTCCCTGAACCTGCTGAAGGACATCCGTCCCCGCGCGATGAGCCGCGATATCGACTGGGGTGTGCCCGTCCCCATCGAAGGCTGGCAGGACAACAACGCCAAGAAGCTCTACGTCTGGTTCGATGCGGTCGTCGGTTACCTCTCCGCATCCATTGAGTGGGCCTGGCGCACCGGCGACCCGGAGGCCTGGCGCAAGTGGTGGAACGACCCAGAGGCAGTGTCCTACTACTTCATGGGCAAGGACAACATCACCTTCCACTCCCAGATCTGGCCAGGTGAAATGCTTGGCTACGCCGGCAAGGGGAGCAAGGGCGGTGAGCAGGGTGAATTGGGCGAGCTGAACCTGCCTACCGAGGTCGTCTCCTCCGAGTTCCTCACCATGTCCGGCTCCAAGTTCTCCTCCTCCAAGGGGGTTGTGATCTACGTCCGTGACTTCCTCAAGGAATTCGGTCCCGACGCGCTGCGCTACTTTATCGCCGTCGCTGGCCCCGAGAACACGGACACGGACTTCACCTGGGACGAGTTCGTCCGCCGCATTAACTCCGAGCTAGCCAACGAGTGGGGCAACCTCGTCAACCGCACGGTCTCCATGGCGCATAAGAACTTCGGCGAGATCCCGCAGCCAGGCGAATTCACAGCCGAAGACCAGGCGCTGCTCGACGAGGCGAAGCAGGCCTACACCGTGGTCGGCGACGCACTGCAGCTCTCCAAGTTCAAGGCCGGCATGACCGAGGCCATGCGCATCGCGGCGCGGGCCAACCAGTACATCGCGGCCCAGGAGCCGTGGAAGCTGGCGAAGGACGAAACCCAGCGCGAGCGTCTGGCCACCGTCCTGTACGTCGCCCTGCAGGTTGTCTCGGACGTCAACACGCTGATGACCCCGTACCTGCCCTTCTCCGCGCAGAAGGTCTTCGAGACCCTCGGTGGCGAGGGCATCTGGGCGGCTCAGCCGGAGATCGTCGAAGTTAAGGACGAGTCCCCGTACACCCCGGTCGGAGTTGGCCTGCCGGAGGAGGGGAGTAGCTACCCGGTCATCATGGGTAACTACACCGAGCAGAAGGCTATCTGGCAGCGCACCGAGCTGGCCCCGGGCACCGCGCTGAGCAAGCCGAAGCCGCTGTTCCAGAAGCTGGACCCGGAGCTGGCGGAGACCGGCCCGGAGTGGGCGCCGGTCGTCAAGGACTAGCCACCCGGTAGCGTGGGGACCATGTCTAAGAAGAAACGCCCCACGCCTGTCCTGCCGGAGAGCATCGGAGCTCTCTTCGATTCCCACACTCACCTGGCCTCCACCATCGCCAAGGGAGCGCAGGAAGGGCAGGACCGCCGTGCTGCCACCGCAGAGCTCGTCGCCCGCGCCGGGCAGGCCGGGGTTGAGCGGATCTGCACCGTTGGTGATGGGCTGGCCGAGACCGAGCTGGCGCTGGACGCTGCGCAGCAGTTCGACAACGTTTGGGCCGCCTGTGCGATCCATCCCACTCGCGCCGACGAGCTGGATGAGGCAGCCAAGACCCGGCTCACCGACATGGCCACCAACGACCGTTGTGTGGCGATCGGGGAGACCGGCCTGGACGGGTACTGGATCAAGCACGATGAGTCCACGCCTTCCCTCGAGGTGCAGGAAGCCGCGCTGCGCTGGCACATCGACCTCGCGGTCAACTCGGGCAAGCCGTTGATGATCCACAACCGCGAAGCCGACGAAGACCTGATGCGCATTCTCGCGGATGCCCCGCAACCCGCCGACGTCATCCTGCACTGCTTTTCCTCCCCGCTGGAGGTGGCACGCGAGGCCATCGACCGCGGCTACGTGCTCTCCTTCGCGGGCAACGCGACCTTCAAGCGCAATGACGAACTGCGAGAGGCAGCGCGCCTGGCCCCGGCCGAGCAGATCCTCGTGGAAACGGATGCTCCCTATATGACCCCCGAGCCTTTCCGGGGGGCGCGCAACGAGCCCGGGTTTGTGGGATATACAGCCCGAGTCCTCGCGGAGGCGCGTGGCCAGTCGCCGGCCGAGTTCGCGGAACTTGCATGGGCGAATGCCAACCGCATCTTTGGGCTCGAGGGCTAAGGACGAGGCAACCCTCGTTATCTTTCTGTGCGACCCGGGGGGATCGCAGGCGCATCCAGCGCCTTTCGTCCTGGTGCGCAAGCGGGCTGCCGTTGCACATGTGACGAGCTGTTATTGCTGTTGCAGTGCGTGTTCCCCACCTGAGGGTGATTTTGCCCACGTCTCGGGATTCTTCTGGATTTAATTTCATCGTTATCGTATTGTGATAAAAGTTCAGCCCCGCCAGGGGCCGGAGCGATCACGGGAATAACGAGAGGTTTCGAGTGTCTCCTAAGAAGAAGTCCAGCTTGCACCGCATTAACAACACCAACTCCACGCCACTGCGTCTGGCCACCGGCGGCATGCTGGCGACCCTGGTTGTCGGCGGTGGCGTCGCTGCTGCGGCGCACAAGAACATCACGCTGGACGTCAACGGCGAAATCGTCGAGGCCAGCTCCGTCACCGGCAACGTTGGCGACATCCTGGAGAAGAACGGCGTCGAGGTCAACCCCAAGGACCTGGTCAGCCCGGCTCCGTCCGAGTCCGTCTCCAATAACGACACCATCAAGGTGCGCTCCGCCAAGCAGGTTGCCCTCATCATTGACGGCAAGCGCGAGAACGTCGACACCACCTCCGTCACCGTCGAGGAGATGCTGCGCCAGGTCGGCAAGTACGACGAGATCGCCACCGGCTCCCTCTCTGCCGGTATGAACACCAAGATCCCGGCTGAGGGCATGGACCTGGACGTCACCACGTCCAAGTACTTCACCCTTAACGACGGCGGCAAGCAGGGCCGCATGAAGCTGCCGGCCCGCACCGTCGGCGACATCTTCGAGCTGCGCGGCACCCCGCTGGGCAAGGACGACATCGTTACCCCGTCTGCCGACACCCCGCTGCGCGAAGGCATGCACATCGACGTTGTCCGCGTCTCCAAGAAGGATCACACCTTCGAGCGCGCGGTCACCGCGCCGGAACGCGAAATCGAGGACGCCGACCTGCCGGAGGGCGAGCGCGAGGTCGTCAAGGAGGGCAAGGACGGCAAGGAGCGCGTCAAGCTGCTGGTCACCCGCCACAACGGCAAGATCACCGACCGCAAGGTCCTGGAGCGCGAAGAGCTCGAGGCCCCGGTTGAGGCCGTGGTCAAGGTCGGCACTAAGCCGAAGAAGCCGGCCGGCCCGGATGCCCCGGCTGTCGCGAACGGCTCCGTCTGGGATGAACTCGCACAGTGTGAGGCGACCGGCGACTGGTCCATCAACACCGGCAACGGCTTCTCCGGCGGCCTGCAGTTCACCCCATCCACCTGGGCGGCATTCGGCGGCACCGAGTATGCTCCGGCAGCCCACATGGCTACCCGTGAGCAGCAGATCGCCGTGGCAGAGAAGGTCCAGGCTGCGCAGGGCTGGGGCGCATGGCCAGCCTGCACCGCGAAGATGGGCCTGCGCTAAAGCCCACCGGTCGCGGAACACAAGAACTCACCGGCAGTCGTAGCGGGGGAAGCATTTTCGCCCGCTACGCTGCCGGTCGTTTATATTCGAAGGCGTGAATGATGACGTGCGTGCCCAGGATTCCCCTGAGTTAGACGGGGGAGTATCGCTGCTCGGGCCGGTGGAGATCCGCCAGCTCGCCGAGGAGCTGGGGGTCAACCCCACCAAGAAGCTCGGCCAGAACTTCGTGCACGACCCCAACACGGTCCGTAAGATCCTGCATGCCGCAGATGTCGGCCCGCAGGATCACGTGATCGAGGTTGGCCCCGGGTTGGGCTCCCTGACGCTAGAGTTGCTCGGCGCGGTGGGGGAGGTTACCGCGGTCGAGATCGACCCGTTGCTGGCAGGACGTCTGCCGCGCACCGTCGCCGAGCACGCCGCACCCGTCGCCGATAAACTCCACCTCATCCTCCGCGATGCCCTCCAGGTCACCGCTGCGGACTGGGCAGAACAGGGGCTGGCAGAACCCACCGCGCTGGTTGCGAACCTTCCCTATAACGTCTCCGTCCCGGTGTTGCTGCACCTGCTGGAGCAGTTCCCCACGATCAGCCGGGTGCTCGTGATGGTGCAGCTGGAGGTTGCCGACCGGTTGGCGGCCAAGCCGGGCAGCAAGATCTATGGGGTTCCCAGCGTGAAGGCCCGCTACTACGGCGATACCTTCCGCGCCGCGACAATCGGCAAGAACGTCTTCTGGCCCGCGCCAAAGGTGGACTCCGGTCTGGTACGCATCGACCGCTGGGGCGTGGGCGACAAGCCGCCTGCCCCGTGGGCCGAGGCGGTCGCTTCCTCCGGCTTCGCGGAGGAGGTCGTGCGCCGGGAAACCTTCGCCCTGGCCGACGCAGCCTTTCTGCAGCGTCGCAAGACCCTGCGTGCTGCCCTCTCCCGCCACTTCGGTGGCGGCCAGCAGGCCGAGGACGTCCTGCGCGTGGCAGGTATCGACCCGAAGCAGCGTGGGGAGAAACTCGGTGCCGAGGAATTCGTGGAGCTTGCCCTGGCTAGCCTCGCGAGCAAGGAGACGGAGAAGTGAGTACGCAGCACCCCGGTGACGAGCGCGGGGCCACTCCGCGCATCAGCGTGGCCGCCACCGCACACGGCAAGATCAACCTCCACCTGGGAGTCGGCGACGTCCGGGCGGACGGCTACCACGAGCTGGAAACCATCTTCCAGTCCGTGAGTCTCACGGAGACCGTGACCCTGACCGCGGTTCCGCGCGGAGCAGAACCTGAGCTCACCGTCTCTGGACCGGATGCCCACCTCGTGCCGCACGACCCCAGCAACCTCGCCTGGCGGGCCGTCGAACTCGTCCGTGACCTGTGGAGCGAGCGCGCAGGCCTATTGGAAGACCCCGCGGCCGACCCGGCAACCCGCGCGCCGTCGGTGAGCATCCACATCGATAAAAACGTGCCCGTGGCCGGCGGGATGGCCGGTGGCTCCGCGGATGCTGCCGCAGCCCTCGTCGCCGCCGTGGAGTTCTACTTCGGTCGCCAGCCCCTGCCATATCCCACCCCGCGCAAGGCCGTGGCGCCCAACCAGGGGGAGCTGCTGCAACTCGCCGCCACCCTCGGCGCGGACGTGCCCTTCTGCGTGCTTGGCGGCACCGCGCTCGGCACCGCCCGCGGGGACGAGCTGATCAGCATCATATCCCAGGGGCCGTACCACTGGGCGATTGCCACCGACAAGCGCGGGCTGTCCACCCCGGAGGTCTTCGCGCAACTGGACCGCCAGCGGGAGGCCGCCCGCACCGGCAACCGGCCAGATATCCGCGCCCAAGACACCGAGGAGTTGATGCGCGCGCTGGTAACCGGCGACCCGCATCAGCTCGCCCCGCTGCTGGTCAATGACCTGCAGGCCCCCGCGATCAGCCTGCTGCCCAGCCTGCGACAAACGCTGGCGGTGGCGAAAGAAGCCGGCGCGCTTGCGGCCATCGTCTCCGGTTCCGGGCCATCCATCGCCATGCTGTGCGAGGACGAGGCCAGCGCCGTGGAAGTTGCTACCGCCGTATCCGTGGCGGGTAAGGCCAGCGCCACCGTCGTGACTAGTTCGCCCGCGCCGGGGGCGCGCGTGGTCCGCAGCTAGCCTGGAAGAAGCACAATAAGACACAGCGCTGCGGCAACTCCGTCGTGAATGTGAAGAAATTAAAGGAGAGCGAAAACCCACCGTGGTGAACCTCATCAACCTGGAAAACGTTGAGAAGTCCTATGGCCTGAAAACCCTGCTGGACAAGGTCAGCCTCGGTATCAACGAGGGCGATCGCATCGGCGTCGTGGGCCTCAACGGTGGCGGTAAGTCCACCCTCCTGAAGGTGATCTCCAAGCAGGTCCCCGCCGATGCGGGGCGGGTGTCCCACAACAACGACCTGCGCCTAGCGATGGTCACCCAGGATGTCCTTCGAGAATGCCTCACCGACCCGGAGAAGAAGGACCTGACAGTCGGGCAGGCTGTCCTCGACCCGCTCGGTATGGAGACCTACGAGTGGGCCTCGCAGCCCAAGGTGCGCCGCGTGCTGCACGGCCTGGGAATCGTGGAGCTCGGCCTGGATACCCCGGTCTCGCAGCTCTCCGGTGGTGAACGCCGCCGCACCGGCCTGGCCGCCGCACTGGTTCAGGACCTCGACCTGCTCATCCTTGACGAGCCCACCAACCACCTCGACGTCGAGGGCGTGCAGTGGCTAGCCGAGCACATTCTGTCCCGCAATACCGCGCTGCTCGTTGTCACCCACGACCGTTGGTTCCTCGACACCGTGGCCACCTACACCTGGGAGGTCCACGACGGGCAGGTAGACGTCTACGAGGGCGGCTACAACGACTGGACCTTCGCCCGCGCCGAGCGCACCCGCCAGGCCAACGCAGCCGAGCAGCGCCGCCAGAACCTCGCCCGCCGCGAGCTCGCCTGGCTGCGCCGAGGGGCACCAGCCCGTACCTCCAAGCCGCGCTACCGCATCGAAGCCGCCGAGGCCATCATCGCGGACGTCCCACCGCTGCGCGACAACGTGGAGCTGATGAGCTTCGCCGTCCGCCGTCAGGGCAAGAAGGTCATTGACCTCGAGGACGCCAGCATCAGCACGCCAGACGGTCGCCGCCTCATCGAACACCTCACCTGGCGCCTGGGGCCCGGCGAGCGCATCGGCCTGGTGGGGGTCAACGGCTCTGGCAAGACCACTTTGCTGCGCACGCTGGCGGGCGACTACCCGCTGGACTCAGGCAAGCGCATCGAGGGCAAAACCGTGCGCATCGGCTGGCTCCGCCAGGAACTCGACGACCTGGACCCGGAGCGCCGCCTGCTGGACACCGTCACGGACGTAGCCAGCTACGTAACGATCGGGGAGAAGGAGATCTCCGCCTCCCAACTGGCCGAACGGTTGGGCTTCAGCCCGAAGCGCCAGCGCACGCCGGTGAAGGACCTCTCCGGTGGCGAGCGCCGCCGTCTGCAGCTGACCCGCGTGCTCATGAGCGAACCCAATGTGCTGCTGCTCGACGAGCCCACCAACGACCTGGACATCGACACCCTCCAGGAACTGGAGACGCTGCTGGACAACTGGGCTGGCACCCTCGTGGTCATCTCCCACGACCGCTACCTCATCGAACGGCTCTGCGACTCCACCTGGGCGCTCTTCGGCGATGGGGAGCTCACAAACCTCCCCGGTGGCATCGAGCAGTACCTTCAGCTGCGCGCCGAGCAAGCCAAGGCCGAGGGCACGGATGAAAACTCCATGAACCTGGGCGGCCAGGGCGGCGACGTCGAGAAAACAGAAAAGAAGGAAACTAGCGGCCTGAGCGCCCAGGAAGACCGCGAGCTGCGGAAGCAGATGAACGCCGCGGAGCGGAAGATGGCGAAGCTGGCCGAAAAGATCACGGGGCTTGAAGAGGAGATGGCCGCGGCAGCCGAGGCCATGGACCACGAAAAGCTCGCCGAACTCAACGAGAAGTTGCAGGCAGCCAACGATGAGCACGAAGAGCTGGAAATGGAGTGGCTGGAGGCCGCGGAGCGCCGCGAAAACGCCTAGCCGGATGCAGAGAACTAAAACCTGGCGCGGCCCGCGGCCGCATAGCTAGCATGGGGTCATGATTCTTATTAACGTTCGATACAAGCCCCTAGACGAGTACGTCGAGAACTTCCGCGAGCACGTTGCGGAGTTCACCGAGGCTACCCGTAAGGAGCCGGGTTGCCTCTGGTTCGACTGGTTCCGCAATACAGATGATCCGAGCGAGTACATCCTCATCGAGGCTTTCGAGGACGATGCCGCGGAGGCGCACGTGAACTCCGAGCACTTCAAGAAGGCCACGGAGCTGTTCCCGAAGATCCTCAAGGAAACCCCGCAGATCATCAACACGCTGATCCCGGGCAAGACTGAGTGGGACCGCATGGCGGAGTTCCAGGTCGACTAAAACCATCGTGGCGGCGCGCCGGGAAACCCGGCCCGTCGCCACAGCTATATCTAGCGAAGAAACGTTCAATTAAGGGTGGGTACCGTGACGCAGTTTATTTCCACAGTGGTTGAAGGACGGACGGGGCTCATCGAGCTCGACCGTCCGAAGGCGCTGAACTCCCTCAATCCGGAGATGATCACGGGGATCCGTGAGGCCGTGGATGCCTGGTTGGACGACGCGGCCGTCGAGCAGGTCCTCATCCGTTCCAGTAGCGAGCGGGCGTTCTGTGCTGGGGGCGATGTCCGTTCCGTGGCCGAGGAGGACGCCGCCGGATTCCACCAATCCGGTGACGAGTTCTTTACGGAGGAGTACGGGCTGAACCGCCGCCTGGCCACCTATCCGAAGCCCATCGTCGCCGTCTGGCAGGGCGTGGTGATGGGTGGCGGCTTCGGGATCTCCGCCCACGGCTCCCATCGCGTCGTCGGACCAAAGGTGATGGCTGCGATGCCGGAGGCGGCGATCGCTTTCGTTCCGGACGTCGGCATGACCCACCGACTGAACAACCTCACGCCCCCGGAGGGGTACGCGGAGCAGCTCCCGGAGGCCGGGGCGTTGGCCGTGTTCCTCGGCACCACCGGCTGGCGAATGAACAGCGCCGATCTGCTGGCCACAGGGCTGGCCACGCACTTCGCGCCCGATCCGCAGGCCTTCGGCGATGCGGTGGGGGCGAAGGGGCTGGATCGGGCGCTCCGGGAGGATGCTCAGGAACCGGCTACGGCCCTGGCCGATGACGCGGTGGGCAAGCCCTCTACGCTCCTCGCGAATGCGCAGCTGGTCAACGAGATCTTCGGCGGGGAGACCTGGCTGGAGATCGACAAGGCGCTTGCTTCGGCCAGCGCCCCAGATGAGGCGGGGGAGGAGTTCCTCGAAGACGTGCGCGCAGCGGTGAATAAAGCGAACCCGACCAGCCTGGTGGCGATCACCGAAATCATGCGGCATGCCCGCCACACAGACCTGGCCACCGCGTTGCGCAACGAGTTCGCGGTCGGGGCTGCTCTGCGGCGCGACCCTAACTTCCCGGAGGGCATCCGGGCGGTGCTGGTGGATAAGGACCAGTCGCCTCACTTCGAGCCGGGGGATGCCGGCGAAGTGGACCCCGCCGTGTGGCGGGAGATGCTGGAGTCCTAACCCGGCTTAGCTAGCGCCGAAACCGCGCTCGAGGCGGTTGAAGCCGGTGTTGAGGATGTCCTCGAGCGACTCTTCGCCGGCGTAGCCCGGGTTGTTGGCGATCTCGGTGGCGGCATTGACCATCGCGGTCACGGCGTTGATGAGTAGGTGGATCTCGACGAGGCTGAGCGCGCCATCGCAGTAGCGGTGCACCGCGTGGGTCAGGCTGCCGAAAAGCTCGAGCAGCACGCCGGTGCCCTCCCGGTCCATCTGCACCGTCATGTGCTCGCCAAGGGAGGAGGCGAGGTTGATCGCGGGCAGCGGGTTCTCGCCCGAGGTCATAATCTCGTGAGTGATCCGGCGCAGCAGCTGCACCGGGGTCAGTCCCGGCTCGGTCCGATCGATCCACCCGGCGATCTGGTGCACGTAGGTCTCGATGAAGTACAAGAACGCCGCGTCACGGTTGGGGAAGTAGTTGTGGAAGGTGCGGGAGGACACCCGGGCGCGCCGGGTGATCGCCCGGATGCTAGCGCCGTCGGAGCCCTCTTCGAGCATGAGCTCGGCCGCCGCGCGGGCGAGGGCGTCACGGGTATCGGCCTTCTTCCGGTCCCGCAGGGTGCGTAGCTTCTTCGCAGCGCCATCGACGACCAACGGCCGCTGGCCCTCCGAGCCTCCGCCGAGGGGAGTGCGTGAGTCGTTCTGTGCTGTGCTCAACTCGAACCACCTAAATGACTAGCTTCT
The DNA here is from genome assembly GCA_020741275.1 of Corynebacterium urealyticum. Taxonomy (GTDB): domain Bacteria; phylum Actinomycetota; class Actinomycetes; order Mycobacteriales; family Mycobacteriaceae; genus Corynebacterium; species Corynebacterium urealyticum_A. Next base: position 1,137 of record DYZK01000109.1, on the reverse strand, counting down.
TGCCCTTACGTGCGGGGCAAACTCTATAAGGATTACTCCCTATTCGGTACAAAACTACGGGAAATTCTGTTCATCAATGATACCCGAATATGTAGCTACCCTATGGAATAAGGAAACTTTCATTGACTGCTGCGCCGTGGCGGGGTGGCTCGTAGGGCCGCAGGGGCCTTGGTGCGAGTGATGGGGCGGTGAGTGCAGCCGTCAAGGAAATGCGGCCGATGGGGTTCTGAAGGGTGTTCAAAATCACGTGCCGTCGGCGCCCGTGAGTGCGTGTTGCCAGCTTGTTCCCAGTATTCTATTAACTATGAATAATGCCATCGCCTTTCAGGGACCGCACAATCCTCACCCGAAGAAGCTGAAGAAGAAGGCTTATGAAAAGGAGCTCAAGCGCCTGCAGGCTGAGCTCGTCGAGATGCAGCAGTGGGTCGTCGAAACCGGAGCCCGCGTCGTCATCGTCATGGAGGGGCGCGACGCGGCTGGTAAGGGGTCGGCTATCAAGCGCATTACCCAGTACCTCAACCCGCGCTCCTGCCGCGTCGAGGCATTGCCGGCGCCGACCGAGCGCGAGAAGGGCCAGTGGTACTTCCAGCGCTACGTCGAGAAGCTTCCCACCGCCGGTGAGATCGTGATCTTCGACCGCTCTTGGTACAACCGCGCTGGTGTGGAACGCGTCATGGGCTTCTGCACCACCGATGAGTACCGCCGCTTCCTGCACCAGGCCCCGATCTTCGAGCGCCTGCTCGTCGAGGACGGCATCATCCTGCGTAAGTACTGGTTCTCTGTCTCTGACGAGGAGCAGTACGCGCGCTTCACCTCTCGCCTCGAGGATCCGCTGCGTCGCTGGAAGCTTTCCCCGATGGACCTGCAGTCCATCACTCGCTGGGAAGACTACTCCCGCGCCAAGGACACCATGTTCGTCCACACGGATATTCCATCTGCCCCCTGGTACACGGTGGAGAGCGAGGACAAGAAACGCTCCCGCGTGAACGTCATCGCCCACCTCCTGGATTCCATCCCGTACCACCGCATCGAGCGCGAGCTGCCAGAGATCCCGGAGCGACCGGTCTCCGAGTCCAACTACCAGCGCCCACCGCGCGAGGAATTCCGCTACGTACCGGACTACGCCGCCAAGCTCGA
>DYZK01000108.1 GCA_020741275.1 Corynebacterium urealyticum | reverse complement strand
GGCGCCGGGGTAGCGCCGTCGGTCGTGGCCTCAGACATCTCCGCGTCGGTTGCGGGCGTGCTTGACCGTGCGACGTCTCGCTCAGAGTTGCCGGGGGTCGTCATTAGCTCGCCTTCTTACGTAGGGGGACGGCGGGGGTTAGGACTGAAGTTTATGTTCTCCGATTCAGTGCTGACAATCGTGCAGGTAGGTCGCTTATCGGCGAGGTGGTGGAGAACTCCAAATGTTACTGGTGTTACTCGTGTGACTTCTTTCCTGCCTGATGTAAAATGCGAGAATGCTGAAAAACCTTAGAACTCGCCGTGGGTTCAAGCGTGCCGCCGCCGTCGCTTTCAGCGGACTGCTGGCGCTGGGCTTGGGCCTGGGGGGAACTGCCCACCACCCCTAAGGCTGAGGCACAGCTGCCACCACTGCCAACCGTCCCACAGTCTTCCGACTTCCAGCTCCCGCAAGTTCAGCTGCCGAACCTCGGGGACATCCGCCTGCCGAACGGCCAGCGAGTGCAGGACGCCCTCCCGCCGGGTTCCAGCCTGCCGGGCGCGCCAGCGCCGGCGCTGAAGGCTCGCCCGAATAACGCGAAGCCGGCTCCGCGCATCGGCAACGGCAAGTCCATCAACGTGTACACCAAGTCCACCGGCCGTAGCCGCCGGTACATCATGCACGTCCCGACTCACTACAACCCGGCCCGCCCCGCCCCGGTGGTCTTCGGCTTTGACGGCTGGCGCGATAGCCCGGAGAACTTCCGTCGTTACTCCCGCCTGCACGAGACTGGTGCGGCACGCGAGACCATCCGCATTTACCCGGAGTCCATCAACCACGGCTGGGAGGGGGCGCCGTACGCCAGCGTGCGCGGTGGCGAGGACCTGCGCTTCGTCACCCAGATCATCGACGAGATTGACCGCACCTACAACGTCGACCGCCGCCGCATCTACGCGACCGGCCACTCCAACGGTGGCGGCATGGCTGCCGTCGTCGCCTGCGACCTGCCACACGTCTTCGCGGGTGTCGCATCCGTGGGCGGGGCCTACTACAACCCGGTGAACTCCGGCTGCAAGAACCTGCCGATCCCGATCCTCGTGATGCACGGCACCGGCGACACGATGATGCGCTACAACGGCGGCACCCGCCACGGCGGCCGCCCGTACCTGAGCGTCCCGCGCCTGATGAACAGCTACAAGGCCCGCAACGGCTGCGCACCGCAGCCAGCGATCCACAACATCCCGGGTGGTAAGCGCCACGCCTACCGTTGCGCCCGCGCCGAGACGCAGCTGATCACCAACCCGCAGAACCACACCTGGAACCGCGTGCCGGATGCCAGCCAGGAAGTCTGGAACTTCCTGAAGCGCCAGCGCCCCTAGGTCCAGCGGCCGGGAGCGAGCCGGAAGACGCCCGCCTAAGGTGGTGGGCATGACCTTCCGCCTCGACTTCCACCAATCTGCCGAACACACCGCACCCCTCCTGCTGGGAGGGGTGCTTCGTTTTGGGCAGGTAGCGGTCCGCCTCACCGAGGTGGAGGCCTACGTGGGGCGCAAAGATCCCGCATCGCACGCGTACAACGGCCCCACGCCCCGGTGCGAAACGATGTTCGGCCCACCGCAGCGGCTCTACGTCTACGCCAGCTACGGGATCCATCGTGCCGGGAACCTGGTGTGCCACCCCGAAGGCGAGGCGGGCGGGATCCTGCTGCGCGCTGGGGAGGTCATCGCGGGCAGGGAACTCGTGCGGCAGCGGCGTGGGGAGAAGCATGCTGAGGAGAACCTGGCTCGCGGCCCCGGAAACCTGGGTCAGGCGTTGGGTTTCGACCTGCACCTCGACGGTTCGCGGGTGATTCAGGTCGACGATGCGCTGGGTCTGGACACCCCTGAGGAGGGGGTGCTGTACCTGCAGCCGCCGGCGGAACGGGCAGAGTTCGTGGCTGGGCCGCGCATCGGGATTTCTAAGAATGTGGCCGCCCCGCTGCGCTTCTGGATTCCGGGTGACCGGACGGTCAGCTCCCCACGCGGGCGACCGCGGGCGGTTTAGGTCGGGGGAACCTCGCCGGCCATGTCCACGCTCTGGGTTGCCTCGTTCCAAGTAAATGTGGCGTGAGCCTCGCCCGTGTAGATGATGTTGCTTTCTCCCGGCTTTGGATAGTGGTAAATCACGTTAATCGTGTGGTCACCAGCACGGGTGATCGTGGGCTGAAAGCCATAGGCCTCGGCGGTAGCGGTGCCGATGTATTCGCCGCGGTTAAACAGCACGATCTGGCGGGCCGACGAGGATGTCGCGCTGTGGACGGTAACGATGGACCAGGAGAGCGCGGCACAGGGATCGTAGCCGTCGGTGATCGCAGAATTCGGATCCCAATCCCACTTGGTGGGCTGAATCTTTGCGAGATTCGCGCGAATCTCCTGGTCGGCGCTGCTGTTGCCACAGGTCGAGCCGGAGCTCGCGGAGCCTGATCCGGAGCTTCCACGCTCTGCGGTGCCACCGCCCCCACCAGCGCGTTCGCGGGCGTCGGTGCGTTCGGAACCGGTCTTCACGTTTGGCGGGAGGCTAGGCTTTTCCGAGTCTTGCGGTGGCGCCGCGGAGGTGGTCTTGGTTTGTGTGACGGTGGAGCTCGTCGAGGCGCTTGTGTCCGTATGGTCTGGTTCGTGGTCTGAGGAGCTGCAGCCAGCCAGGGCCAGTCCCGTGGCGAGAAGGATGGGGCTCAGGCGCTTCATCGGTCGAGCTTCCTTCCGAAGAAAACGCGGATATGCCACAGGGTGTTCAATAGGACGAGCGTTCCTCCGGTGTGGAAGAGTACGCCGATGGCAAAAATGGCTGTTCCAGAGGCTTGGTAGAAGCTGTTTAGGGAACTGCCGGAGGAGTCCTGGCCGAACAAGAGCATGGCGAGCAGGAACAGCCATGGCAGCAGGATCAGTACCCAACCGATGAGCCACATGAGGGATTCCGTGCGCCTCCGGTCA
>DYZK01000107.1 GCA_020741275.1 Corynebacterium urealyticum | reverse complement strand
GGCGTCAACGATGTCGCGACTGATGTGACAACCATCAGGAATGTTATGCCAGGCACACCGTGTCAACTATGTCGTGACTTCAGACACCTCCGGGCGCACGAGTTAAAACCCCTGGTGAGTGACTTTCAGCCCCGCCAGGGGTTTCTTGCTTTTCATGGTGAGCTATGCGAGCCGCCGCTCATCCCGCCGTCGTTAGAAAATCTCGATGCGCGCGCCGATGGACTCCGCGCTGAGCAGCTGATCCACCCAGCCCTTCGCCCCCGGGCTCACACGAATAACCGGGCGCGGATCCGTTGCATCCCCGTGCTTCGTCGTAGCCTCGTAGCGCTTCCGGGCGGCGTACCCGGCCTCCGTGAGCGCGCTGAGGTCCTTGTGCTCCAGCTCCTCGCGGGCCTGGTTGAGGATCTCGAGGGCCTCGTCGAAGCACTCAATCAGCGCATCCCGGTTGCCTTCGCACATCGCCCGGACCAGCGACGGGGCGGTGCCAGCGACCCGGGTGGTGTCCCGGAAGGACCCTGCTGCCAGGGCGAGACTGAGTGGCCCGCCCTGGTCACCCACCATCGCCAAGGTCTCCGCGAAAACATGCGGCAGGTGGGAGATCCGTGCTACCGCGCGGTCGTGCGCGCCCGAGCGGCTCGGGATCGTGATCGCGCCGGTGGCCTCCGCCATGCGCACCACCCGCTCGAAGGTGGTGAACCACGCACGCGGTGGTTCGGTCTCAGCAACCGCCCGGTCGTAGGCGACCACCCACACAGCGCCGTCGAAAAGCCCGTTGAGGGTCGCCCGCCAGCCCGAATGCGAAGTGCCCGCCATTGGGTGCCCGCCGACGAAGCGATCAGCCATCCCGCGAACCTCAACGAGCGCCTGGACCTCGCCCTTCACGCTGGTCACATCGGTCAGGCCCACACTCGGGGCGTGTTGCCCGACGGCGTCCAGAATCTCGGGCAAGGCGAAAGCCGGCACACCCAGGACGACGAGGGCGTCCTCCCGTTCCGCGCGCTGCAGGGTCGCGGTGAGGTCCCCGGAGACGTCGTAACCATCCTCAGTGGCCTGATCCACCGTCTTCGCGGAACGATTCCAGCCGAACGCTGACCAGCCGTCGTCCGCGAGATCGCGCAGCAGGGAACCGCCGATCAGCCCCAGCCCGAGGACACACACCGGGAAACGCTCGAACGCGGTCGGGGTGCCCGGCGAAGGGTGCAGAGGGTGACGGGTGGGCTGGGATTCATGCTGCGTATTCACGCTTTAATTCTCTCATAAGCCCCGGACGCGTGCCGGGGACTGAGAGAGCCGGTGGAGTGGCCGCAGCGACACCAACAATGGGTGGCCCAGTGGTGCAGACTCACGCCCCGCGACCGGCTAAAATCCGAAACATGAGTAACACTGACTCCTTCGACACGATTGCTGTTGTGGCGACCAGCACCGAGCGTGGCTGGACGCTCCGCGAGCTGCCTGATGAGGCGACCGATTCCCTCGAGAGCCTCGTCGACCACCTCCGCAGTGAACGCGCCGAAGGTGCCGTTCTGGGGCTGGTCTGCATCGAGGACTCCTGGTGCGCGATCGTGCGCCCCGTCCCTGGTGGGGTGGGGATTTTGATGTCGGACGCCACCGCGGCGATCGATGACTACCTGGCGACCGACATGCTCGACGAGCTGGACGTCGACACCCCCACCGAGGAAGAGGCCGACGAGGCCGATGAGAACGATACCGCCTGGCCAGAGGGCGAATTCGACATGCTGGAGGACCTGGGTGTGTCCGAGCAGCTGCTCACGGTTGTCTTCGACGATCCGGAGTACTACCCGGCGGAGCAGCTGATCTGCGTGGCCGAGGAACTGGGCTTCGACGAGGAACTCTCCGACCTGCTGGACGCGAACCTGCCCGACGACGAGGACGATGACGACTGAGCCCGGCAGCCCAGCCCAATCGGGCCGGCTCATCGGGGACGGTCTGCCCCGGCAGGGTGGGCACGTCGCTGACGAGGAGCTGATGCGGCAGGCCATCGACGTCGCCCGTTCCACGCCGCCGGGGGATGTCCCGGTCGGTGCGCTGGTCGTCGACGCCGACGGTCACGTCCTCGCTACCGCGACGAACCGTCGGGAGCAGGACGCCGACCCGCTGGCGCACGCTGAGGTCCTCGCGCTGCGAGATGCGGCCAGCAAGTTGGGGGACTCCTGGCGGCTGGAGCGCTGCACTCTGATCGTAACCTTGGAACCGTGCGCGATGTGCGCGGGAGCTGCGCTGGGGGCGCGGGTGGGCCGCATCGTGTTCGGCGCCTACGAGCCCCGCACCGGGGCCTGCGGCAGCGTGTGGGACCTGCCGCGGGAGGCGCCGCTGCACAAGGCTGAGGTGCGCGGAGGAGTGCTGCAGCCAGAGTGCGAGCAGCTTTTGAGAGGTTTCTTTGAGAAGCTCCGCTAGCCCAGCGCAGCGGCGGGCACCACCGGCACGGGTCGCCGCCGAACCCGGTGGCCTGCCTTTTGGGGCGCGGGTGCGGTTTTGCTACTCTTATTGAAGGTTTTCATGGCCACCATGCCGTGATCCTGGTGGTGTGTCCGAGCGGCCGAAGGTACTCGCCTCGAAAGCGAGTGAGGGTAAAACCTCCGAGGGTTCAAATCCCTCCACCACCGCAACACGATCCCCGTCCTTCCCGGACGGGGATTTTTCTTTTCTGCCCAGCTGTCAGCCCACGCTTAGGGCACCTAGCCATCAGCCACTAGGCTGGAAGTGTTACCCCTTTTCCCGGCATGGAAGGCCCCCTTAGCTCGTGGCGAAGTTCCTATTTCACCTCGGACGCTGGTCGTTTACTCGCAAGTGGCTCGCCATCGGCATCTGGTTGGTCGTCCTCGTCGCTATCGGCGCGGCCGCGCTCACGGGCCAGAAGGGCTTCAACGACGTCTTCGAAATCGACGACATGCCCTCCACGCATGCCACCGAGCTGCTCCAGGAGAAGTTCCCCGAGATGGGTGACCCTGGGGAGGAGTCGATCGTCAACGTCGTCTTCCAAGCCCCGGAGGGCGAGCAGCTGAAGGATCCCGACTACATGGCTGCGATGGACCGCACCGTCGAGGCCATCAAGCAGGACGTCCAGAACCTCGGCGACACCCTCCAGCTGCACAACCCCGTGACGATGAACGACGGGCTGCAGAAGGAGCTCGTCCAGCAGGAAATGGAGATGGGGCTGCCGCGCGAGACCGCGTTGCAGGACGCGCACACCCTCCGCGCTGTGTCCGACGACGGCCGCACCGGCGTGCTGAGCTTCACCTTCGACGTCCCCGTCCCCGCGGACGTCACCGACGAGGACCGGCAGGCCGTCACCGACGCGATGAACATCTCCCGCGACGCGGGGCTCACCGTCGAAGCCGGTGGCCTGGGCTTCGCGGACCCCGTCGCCGTCGAACCGATCAGTGAGATCGCCGGTCTGGCGGTGGCGATGATCATTCTGTGGGTAACCTTCGCCAGCCTGCTCGCCGCCGGATTGCCGCTGCTCACCGCGGTGGTCGGTATCGGCATCGGCACGCTGTTGACGGTCGGCGCGACCTTCTTCGTGCCGTTGAACTCTATGACGCCAACGCTGGGCCTCATGCTGGGCCTGGCGGTCGGTATCGACTACGCGCTGTTCATCATGGCCCGCTACCGCGACGAGCTGCGGCACGGGCGCAGCCGACTGGATGCGATTGGTTTGGCGAC
>DYZK01000106.1 GCA_020741275.1 Corynebacterium urealyticum | reverse complement strand
TTTGCCATCGGGAAGTTCACGTACTCCGGGACGGCGCCGGTCGGCTTCAGCCCGCCGAACTTCAGGTCCTTCGGGGAGCCTTCCGGCTTGTGAACGTAGCTGAACTGGGCGAAGTTATCCGCGTCGACGGGCACCTGCCAGCCGGCGGGCTGGGTGACGGAGACGTTCATGTCCTCGTACACCGGCAGGGTGTAGCGGCCGTTGGCGTCGGTGGTGGTCACGTCGCGGCCGTTGGTGACCTTGACTCCCTCGATGCCCTTTTCGCCCTTGTCGTGGGTGGAGTTCTTGTTCGCATCGTCGAAGACGTGCCCGGTGATGGTGGACTGGTCCTCGGCGTCCTTCTCTGCGGCTTCGACGGAACCCTCGTAGAGGCCGGTCTCGCCCGGAGTGCTGGAACCCAGGTCGCTGGAGCCCAGGTCGCTGGAGCCGGGGAGGCTCGATCCGAGGTCGCTGGAGCCGAAGTCGCTAGAGCCGACCAGGCCCGGGGCTGCATTGGCGGTACCAACAGTCGTGGTTAGGGTCGTTACTGCAGCCATTGCGAGCAGCGTCGCCCGGATGGGCTTCTTTTCTTGCATTGTCAGAGAACTCCTCTTGCACTAATCACTTGAAAGGCCACGGTGAAAATTACTGGTGGCGGATTTCCTAGGAGTTTCCTCGAGGTGAAGTCGCTTTTTATTTTTAATTAATAACTTTTTGGCGGGCGGCGGGGGTTGGTAGCCGGGGCAGGGGCTAGGAGCCGGGTGGCCGGGGACCTGCTCCCTGCAGGGGCGTCTCCCCGCCTCTCCCGTTTGTACGTTTTGCAGAGTTTGATGCCGCTTTTGGGCCGATTTCCGGCATCAAACTCTGCAAAACGCGTTAGGGAAAGCAAAACGCACAATGGGAGAGGAAAACACATCCAGCTCGCGGGGGTGTGTGAGCGCTCGCGCGCCCTCGGTATATTCGATGCACATGGTCGCCCATATCCACGATTGCATCATTGTCGGCGCCGGCCAGGCCGGACTCTCCACCGCGTTCTACCTCCAAAGACGCGGGATCACCCCCGTGATCCTGGACAACCAGCCCGGCCCTGGCGCAGCGTGGCGGCACGTGTGGCCCTCCATGACGCTGTTCTCCACCCCGGGTTTCTCCAACATGTCGGGCATGCCCATGCCGAACTACCACGGACCCGGGGACTTCCCGGACGCCCAGCACGTCATCGACTATTTCACCGCATATGAGCAACGTTATGGCTTCGACATTCGGCGCCCCGTTGACGTCCTGAAAGTAAACGCAAACACCGCAGACGGCTTCGTCCTCGAGACCAGCGAGGGCGAGTTCCGGGCGCGCACCGTCGTCGCAGCGACGGGGACGTGGGCAGCGCCGTTCATCCCCTTCCTGCCCGGCATCTTCCGCGGGAGGCAAACGCATTCCGCGACCTACGCGGGGCCGGAAGAATTCCGCGGCAAGAAGGTCGCGGTGGTCGGCGCGGCGAACTCAGGGGCGCAGATCGCGGCGGAGCTTACGGACGTCGCGGAGGTCACGTGGTTCACCCGCCACGAGCCGCGGTGGATGCCCGATGACGTCGACGGGCGCGTCCTGTTCCAGCGCAATCGTGCCCGCGCGCAGGCCGTACTTGCTGGTGAGGAGGATCCCGGTGGCGATCGCAATCTCGGGGAGATCGTGATGCTGCCGAAGGTGTTGGAGGCCCGGGATTCGGGTGCGCTGCGGGCAACGCCGATGTTCGATTCCCTGGATGAGCTGACGGAGGCGGGCTTCGACGAGCTCGTGTGGTGCACGGGTTTCCGCCCGGCGGTGCGGCCGTTCCGTGAGCTGGTTCGGACGACTGATTCGGGGCGGTTGCGCTCTGCCATGGCCGGGTTTCACCTGGTGGGTTACGGGGAGGCGACGGGGCCCGGGGCCGGCACGATCATGGGTGTGCAACCTTTCGCACGCGAGGTGGCTGGGGAGATCGCCGACGAGCTGAGTTAGGGAGCCTCTTTGTTTGTGTGCTCTTTTCGCGTGCTCTTCGCTAGCTCCCTGAGCCCCCTTTTTTCGTGCGTTCAGCCTGCGCCGCGCCCGTGTTCGTGGGTCCCCGCTGCGCCCCGCCCCCTTTCTGCGCGTTTTGCAGAGTTTGATGCCGGAAATCGGCCCAAAAGGGGCATCAAACTCTGCAAAACGGAATAGGGGCGGGTGGGCTAAAGCTTCAGCTGGGTACGGCCCGCGAATGCGCGGGAGAGCGTGAGCTCGTCGACGAACTCCAAATCCCCACCCATGGGGATCCCGCTGGCCAGGCGCGAGACCGTCAGCCCCGGGAACTCCTTCAGCAAACGCCCCAGGTAGGAGGCCGTCGCCTCACCCTCGGTATTCGGGTCCGTCGCGATGATGACCTCGGTGATCTCCGGGGCCTCGCGGTACTCAACCTCATCGGCAGCGCTCCCGTTGCCACCGCCTTCGGCCGCGCCCGCATCGGAGCCCGAGCCCATCAGCGACCCCTGCGCCGGCCCACCGGCCGACGCGTGCGGCGCGCTCACCGCCACATCCGGCAGCACCCCACCGATCCGCTGCACCAGCGCGGTCACGTTCAACTCCCCCGGCCCCACGCCATTAAGCGGGTCCAGCGCCCCACCGAGCACGTGGTACCTGCCCCGGTACTCACCGGTGCGCTCGATGACCTGGATGTCCTTCGGCTCCTCAACCACGCACACCAGGCTGGCGTCCCTGGAGGAATCCGCGCAGATGCGGCAGACGTCCTCCTGGGAGATGTTGTGGCAGATACGGCAAAACGCCACGCCGGAGTGCAGATTCCCCAGCGCGGCTTGGAAACGTTCGATGTCCTCGCCGGTCGCGGTTTCCAGCAGGTGGAGGGCGATGCGCTGCGCGCTTTTCGGCCCGATGCCTGGGAGGCTGGCGAACTCGTCGATGACGTCCTGAAGCGGACCTTCAAACAAAGTGAACTTTCCCCGTTTCTTCAGTGGCGCTTAGCCGTAATGCGTGCCCCGCGCACCCCGCCCCCATGGGCGCGCGGGTTCGAAGTGTTAGAAAGGCAGTCCGCCGCCACCAAGGTCAGCCAGCGGGCCCATCTTCTCCTGGGCGAGGTCCTGCAGCTTCTGGTTGGCGTCCTGGAATGCGCCGATGATCAGGTCCTGCAGGGTTTCGACGTCCTCCGGGTCCACGACCTCCGGGTCGATCTTCAGGTCCTGGACCTCGCCGCCGCCGGAGAGCACGAGGGTGACCTTGCCGTTGCCGGCCTCACCGACGATGGAGGACGCGACGATTTCCGCCTGCGCCTCCTGCAGCTGCTTCTGCATGCGCTGGGCCTGGGCCATGATGTCGTTCATGTTTGGCTGGGACATTGTGCTTGTTCCTTCGCTTCTCGGTTTCTAGGGTTTTTGTTCTTCTTCGGCTGCCACTTTACCCATTCGGCCGGGGCTTGTCGGTGGCAGTTCACTGTGTATTTTCCTGTACGTTTTCCTAGCGCGTGCGCTCGCCGCCGAGGATGTTCTCGATGAGCTCACCCGCGATCTCCAGGGCGGGTCGCGTTTCGCGCTTTCCGGCCTCCCCGGTGGCGAGGTCGTCCATGATTTCGTCTTGCTGCCTGCGTAGGGCTTCCTCGGGGTCGGTGGGTTGGGTTCCTTGATTTGGGACGTCAACCCCTTGGCCTCCGAAAGCCCCACCGTTATTGGGCTGCCCGGCGGGGTGTGGGCCGCCCGGCTGGCCGCCCTGTGGGGCGCCGCCGGCCGGCCCGGGACCCGCGTTGCCCGCACCAGGTGCGGGGCCGTTGGGGTAGCCGCCGGGGCCGGAGTCCCAGGGGTCCTCCGGCGGTTCGTCCGGGAGGGGAACACCATTGAATCCGTTGGCGAGCTTGTACTCCCTGCTGGCGGCGTATCTCGCGGCGCGGGCGCGCCAGCCACTTTGGGGCTTGGCCTCGTCGGTGTGGCTTGGCCCCGTGGGCGCCGGGGTTGGGGACGATGCCTGGGCGGCGCTGGCTTCGGCCATGCGGCGGGCGCGCTCGAGGGCGCTGGCCCCCGCGCTGGGTTGGGCGGGCTGGGTGGCCTGCGTCGGGGCAGCCTGGCCGGAGCCAGCCGCCTCACCCGGCGCGTCCTGGCCAGCGCTAGTCCCCTCGCCCAGCGCCTGGCCGGTGTCAGCCGCCTCGCTCGGCGCGTGCCCGCCGGCAGCGTTCGCACTGCTTGGCTCCGCTGTGGCAGCGGAGGCCTGGTTCGCCGCAGCGTGGTCGGGCCCCACCTGGCCGGTCTCTGCTTGGCCGGGCTCTGCCTGGCTTACCGCGGGCTGGCTTACCGTCGAGTGGCTAGCCTCCGCGCCGGTGGCGCTGTTCCCGGTGGTCGTGCTGGTTGGCTGTGCCGACTCAGCCGGGACCTCCTCAGCTGAGCCGGCCTCGGCTTTTCCCGGGTTATTCCCGCCAACGGTGGCGAGCACTATGTGTGCAGCGCCGAGGACCTCCTCGGCCGCCTTGCTATAGATCGGTGCGTTGCGGTCGCTGTTGACGAACTTCGCGAGCGCGCCCGTGGCGTGCTCCACCACGATCTGACCTGCGGTCGGCTGCTCCGCGGCCAGGGTGGCGTCGCGGCCGGCGATCCAGGCGCTCAGGTCGTGCTCGCGCACCTTCTCCAGGATCTTCTGCCAGGCCTGCTCGTCAACCTCCGCGGCGTCGCCGGATGGCGCGGCCGCGGTGTTCGCAGCAGCGTCGGTGGGTTGTGTGTCCTCCGCGGGTGCCGCGGCGGACTGCATCGATGGCTGCACGGAGGGCTGCTCAGTGTTTTCGGCCTGGGTGTTCCCCGCCTGGGGCTGCTGAGCAGGAGGCTCTCCACCGCTGGCCGCAGGGCTGGCCTGCGACTGTGCCACGGCGCCAGCACGCTGGCTCTGATCCGCAGCCGCCCGCTGCGGTGTCTGACCTGCAGCCGCCTGCTGCGGTGCCTGGCCCGCGTTCGCGCGGGCAGCGGCACGGCGGCGGTCCATGATCTCCCGTGCCTCGCGGGCCTGGGCGATCGCCGGGTCCTCGTCCTGTGCACCGGCAGCGTTGCTCTCCTGCCGGGCAGACTGCGCGGCGGCGTTCACATCTTGAGCCGCTGGCGCTGCACCTTGCTGCTCCTGCGCGTTATCCACAGGCTGCTGGGCGCGTGCTGCCTCCGCGGTCTCCTGCACAGCTGGCTTCTCCGGCTGAGGCGATGCCTCCTGACCGACCGGAGCAGCGCCTTGAGCAGCGCCCTGCCCATCACCCTGCTCACCACTCTGGTCCGCCGCCTGCTGGGCAGGTTGAGCGGACTGTGCGGGCTGACCAGCCCGCGCGGACTGGCCGGGGGGCTGCGCGTCAGCGTTGCCTGGGTGCTCTGGCTGCTGCGGCTTCGCACCCTGTGGCTCTGCGCCCTGCGACACCGCGTTCTGCGGCTCCGCAGCACCCGACTCCGCCGATGCGGCCTCGGCCGAGGCCTTGCGGCGCCGCGGCCGCTCATAACGCTTACCGCTCGACAGGCCCGACGCATCCCCCGTCGGGGTCGCCCCAGCGCCCACGGCCGGGCTCGCCAGCCCACCGCTGGCGCCCATCGGCCCAGCAGCGCGCACCCCCGTGCCCTGCTCCAGCGCCTCAACACGCTGCGCGAGCGCCTCCACCGTCATACCCGCGGCAGGAAGCGCCATCCGCGCGCACAAAATCTCCAACAGCAACCGCGGCGACGTCGCCCCACGCATCTGCGAGAGACCATCATTGACCACCGCAGCACACCGCGTCAGCGTCGCCGGCCCCAACGCCTCGGCCTGCTGCCGCAACGCGTCCTGCTCCTGCTTCGGAACATCCACCAGCCCGCGCTCGAAAGCATCCGGCACCGCCTGAACAACCAGCAGGTCACGGAAGCGATCCAACAAATCCATCGCAAAGCGACGCGGGTCGTAACCGGCGTTGATGACGTCGTCGACAACCGCGAACAAGCCCGCCTGATCCTGGGCAGCCAGCGCCTCCGCAGAACGGTCCAGCAGCGAAGAATCCGTCACGCCCAGCAGCGCCACCGCTCGCTGATAGGTCACGCCCTCCGGGCCCGCACCGGCGAGCAGCTGATCCAGGATGGACAGAGAATCACGCGGCGAACCCCCGCCCGCGCGCACGACCAGCGGATACACGGCATCCTCAACCACCGCGCCCTCGTCGGCGACGATGCGCCCCAGCAGGCCGCGCATATCCGGCGGGGTGAGCAGCCGGAAGGGGTAGTTGTGCGTCCGCGAACGGATTGTCGCCAGCAGCTTCTCCGGCTCCGTGGTCGCGAAGATGAAGATGAGGTGCTCCGGCGGCTCCTCCACGATCTTCAGGAGGGTGTTGAAGCCCTCCGTGGTGATCATGTGCGCCTCATCGATGATGAACACGCGGTAGCGGGAATCCGCGGGCGCGTAGAACGCCCGGTCGCGCAGCTCCCGCATGTCGTCCACACCGCGGTGGGAGGCGGCGTCCAGCTCGGTGACGTCCAAGCTGCCCGGGCCGCCAGGGGCGAGCGCGATACAGGAATCGCACTTCCCGCACGGCGTCGACGTCGGCCCCTCCACACAGTTCAGCGAGCGCGCGAGGATGCGTGCCGAGGAGGTCTTACCGCAACCGCGCGGGCCCGAGAACAAGTACGCATGGTTGATGCGCCCGCTGTCCAGCGCGACGGACAGCGGCTCGGTTACATGCTCCTGCCCCACGACCTCGGCAAACGAGGCCGGGCGGTACTTCCGGTATAAAGCCACGTCCCTAGGTTACCCGGCGGGGCCGACACGCCAATTCGACCCTTCATCCGTTGTCCGTTTGCCGGTTCTGTGTGCTTCGGTGGGGCGCCCCTCTCCCTATTTCAGGACGACGGCACCGCCTACGACGTAGCGACAGGCGGTGGCGTAGCGGAAAACGGCGACGCCGCTGCCCTTGCGACCGGCAGGATTACTCGCGGTGCCCTCGTCGCTGTCACAGCAGCGGGTAGCCGTCCCCGTCCTCGAAATAGGGGCCAGCGCCCAGGAGGATCATGATGAACTCGACCATCGACCAGATGTACACCGCGAGGAGGATCGGGATGCCGATGAGGAGGATGGAGGTGGCCCAGCCGAAAATCGTGAGCCCCAGCTGCCACTTCGCCCGGCGCTGGTAGCCCAGGTAGAAGTTGTGCACGCCCAGGGTCCCCAGGAATACCGCCAGCACCGCGGCGACGATCGAGTTGCGGGAGCTGGAGCGCATGGCATCAAAGTTCTGAGAGCCGTGGCTCGGGTAGCCGGGCACCGCGGAGGACGCGGCGAGGCCATGGCTTCCGTGGCCGGAGTAGCCGCTATGGCCGCTCTCGGCACCATCCATGCCGGTGGGGAATCCGGGCAACCCCTGGTGCTTGGGCTTGTACTGCTGTCCGGACCTGTACTGGGGCTTGTTCGGGTACCCATGCTTGTTCTGGTAGCTGGGCTTATTCGCGGCGTGGTCTGCCTGCAAACTGTCGTAGAGGTCGCGGTACTCGTCGGCGATGGGATTGTGCGGGTTTTGGAAGTCCCCAAGCCCACCCATCGGGTCGCCGATGAACGGGTCCTCCCCGTGGGGATTGGAGCGCCCGTGAGAGTACGGGTTCTTCGCCATCATCGCCTGACCGCCTCCCGCCTTCAACACTCAAGATTCTGTTTCCTCGCAGCCTAGAAGGTTACCTGAAACCTGCTGGGCCACTACCCAACAATAGAAGGAAGGCCCCAAGGCGCTGGTTGTCAGCTATCTTAGGGCCTTCCCCCATCCCCGCGGGGTTTTAGCGCGCCTCAGCACACCAAAGGCGAGCTACTAATTCTCAGACTTGGGCTGGCCATCAGAGCCATCGGAGGGATTTAGCCCAGAATTTTGCTGTGGCTGTTCAAACTGCGTACTCTCGTTTCCATTTTGGGGCGACTCGCCGTAGTTGGGGGAATCGGAAACACTCTGCTGAGGACTCCCAAACGGCTGCGCACCAAACTCACTCGTATGGGCCGAGCCTCCAAAGTTCTGCTGGCCCCACTGCGAATGACCTTCCGGGGGCTGGCCGTAACCCCCCTGAGCCGAGCCTCCGTAGCCATCGAAACTTGCCCCATTCGTGTTCGGACCTGGGAAGGGAGCTTGCTGCGTCGGGTTAAACCGATTCTGGAACCCTTCTTTATTGGCCCCGTACTGCATCTCCCACGAGCTTCCCCCCGTAGAGGCCGAGTAAATAAACTCGTTGGCCTTATTCTTGAAGGCTTCCAAGACTTGCTTGTCCAGGAAAGAAACGCCGAGCTCAATCTTTCCTCCACCGTTATTGGTGATCACCAGTCCGGATTGGATACCTGTCAGAGCAATGGCAGCAAAAATAGCGGTTAACAACACCATGACGAAGGCCACGCCGACGTCCCCATCAGAAAGGGCACCGAGAAACGCGACGAGGAACGAAAGTGCCAGAATCCCGCCTAGAATCACACGCCAAATCTTCATCCGAAGTGAAGTCTGCACCCCTGCAATGGACCCCATTGGCATACTGTTTTCTTCGAAGCCCAACGGGATGATGCCAAACAGCGTGTTGGGGTATTTAACCGCAATTCGTTTGTTAGTAATCATCAGGGTCGTGTTGAGCCAGAACAGCACAAGGTTCGGTCGGACCTTGCGGGCTTCGAGCCCCTGCTCGCCAGGGGCCAACAAAATGTCGGAATCAGTATTCACTGGGCACTCCTCGCTGAAAATAATTGAAAACAATGCACTGCCCCACAGCCACAGCGTCAGGACACTCAGGACAATATATCAAATTTTCCTGAGATACTTCAATGTTTTAACTTCAGCTGTAAGTTCCTATTCAGTGCTTTATTAGCGAGCAAGCGTCTTGTTTGTTGCCGCATCCTAGCGCATCAGGTCGTTAATATTTACCTGCTGCTCGACCAAGTAGTTCTGGAGCTCGTCCACACCGTTGCGGCCCTCTTCGGCAGTGCGATCCAGGATCTCCAACTCGGCGTCGGTGATCATCACCAGCTGGGCTGGCACCGTCAGCCGGCCGGGATGCGTGTAGTCGAAGCCCTTGTCACTGACCGGGCCTTCCTCACCGATCTGGTCGGCCTTCTTGGCGCCGTCCCCGCTGTCGCCCGCGATTTCGTGGACCTGTGGAACACCCTTCTCCCAGAGGAAAGGCACGATCAGCAGCCCGTGACGAGCGGAAAGCCCCTCGCGCACGTGGTCGCCCAGACCACGCATCACC
>DYZK01000105.1 GCA_020741275.1 Corynebacterium urealyticum | reverse complement strand
CGTCGTGCAGGTTCGGGCCGAAGCGCAGATTGGCGGTGTCCTCCGGGATCGGGAGGTCGCCGAAGACCGGCAGGTTCTTATCCGCCGTGCTCTTCGACTGCTCGGCCGCGAGGTTGACGGCCTGGTTGCCGTCCAACTTCGCGCCGGAGTTGATGCTTTCTGCCGGAGTGTTGGAACCCCGGTCAGGAGACTGATTATTAGCCTTATCGGAACTCATGGCCTCCACTCTATAGGGACGGCCGTTGCTCTTCCGTGAGGGGACGGGTCGGAGGGGTGAGGTCCTCGATGCTGACGGTGGTGTAGTAGTCCTCTGCTTCGATGAATACCGAGCCTCCTCCCACGTAGACGCGCATCGGGATCCCGGGGAAGGGGATGGAGTCCTTCTCGATCGTTAACCGGAAGCCGTCCATCAGCGCCGCAGTGGTCGCCTCGTCCAACTGGTCAGCGGGGAGGATCTCTGCGCCTTCTTTCCTGTCCACCGGTCCCTCAATGACGGTGACGGGGCGCAGGTAGACGTCTCCGCGCTTGATACGGACCTTCATCTCGACGATCGCGGGGGCGCGGAAGCCCTTCGGGGTGCCGCGGAAGATCGCTTCGGTTTCCCACCCGCCGCGCGGGGAGATGTCTGCCTTATTTTGGACGTCCAGGTCGGGGATACCCATCAGCTTTCCCAGGGGGACGACGCCCAGCTGGAGGCGATGGAAGACCTTGCGCGCGGCGGCGTCGTGAATATCGCCGGTGAAGATCTGGGAGCCAGTGACGTCGACGTACTGGGCGGAGGAGTGGACGGTGACGTCGCCAAATCCGGCGATGGGGACGTCCTTGGCGGTGACCGTGACGGCCTCCAGCTCCTTGGTGAATGCCTGGGCGACGTAGGGGAAGCCCGCGAGCATGACCTCCGGCGGCTTAGGAAGCTGCGAGCCTTCGTATAGCTGCTGGGAGATCTTCGCCTCCGTGCGTGCTGCAATGAGGGAGTCCGTGAGCATGAGCGCAAGGAATGCGACCAGAAGACCGGCGAGCACCTTCCACAGGCGGCGCCGGGGGCGCGGTGCCGGGGAGGAATCAGCCGAAATCTGCGGGTTTGCCATGAAAGACATTATGGCGCATCACAGGGGTCAGGCCATACCCGGTCCGCGGCGGCGGGGCATCGGGCGCGAAAACCCGTGTCTGGGTGCTTGCGTAGGGTGGGGAGAATACCAACCGAGATGAACCAGAGTTTTCCGGGAGCGAGTTTTATGACCTGCACTTTCCATGCCTACGAGCAGCTTCACGCTCAACCGGAGGTGGTCGCCGCGGTACACACCCTGCTCCGGGAGGTTGAAGAGGCAGACGGGGTGGCTGCGCTGAGCGAGGCCTTCCTCAAGGGCATTGATGGGGAGCTCGGGCACCGCCACATCGTGGCCATGGCCGAGGATCGTGCGGTGGGCGTGCTGGGGCTGGACGGAGTTGTGACCGCCAGCGTGACCGGGGAGAACCCGACCGCCGAGCTGGCTGTCGCACCCGACGTGCGCCGCGAGGGCGTAGCCCGTGGGCTGCTCGCGGCGGCGAATGAGCACTTGGGGTTGACCGGCCCCCTGGACGCGTGGGCACACGGGGATTTGGCGCCGGCTCGCGCAATGGCTGAGGCAGCGAACGCCCGCCGCACCCGTGAGCTGCACAAGATGGCGGTCGACGCCTCTCCGGGCAGTGCCCGCGGCGAGCAATTCCGCGCCGGAGCAGAAGATGCCGCCTCGAAGGTCGAGTCCCAAGGGTTGACGGTGCTGACCTACCCCGAGGCCGTCGAAAGTTTCGGGGAAGAGCTCGTGGACGAGGAATGGGTCCGTGTGAACAATGAGGCCTTCGCCTGGCACCCGGAGCAGGGCGGCTGGGATACCGATCAGCTGCGCAGCGCCCGCGATACCGCGTGGTTCGACCCCAATGGCGTGTTGATGGTCTGGTCCTGCGGGGAGGACGAGGACGCCTCCGGGCCGCGGTGTGCTGGCTTCCACTGGACGAAGATCCCCACCGAGGAGCAGGAGAAGCCCGAAGGCGAGCGCGCCGGGGAGGTCTACGTGGTCTGTCTCGCGGATGAAGCACGAGGCAAAGGGCTGGGACCCGCGATCACGAGGCTTGGCATCGGGGAGCTGATGACGCGAGGCGTGGGGACCGTCGAACTCTACGTGGAGGGAGATAACGGCCCGGCGGTGGCGACCTACGAGGGCCTGGGCTTCGGGATCGTCCACACCGATGTGGTTTATCGTGGAGAATTAAATTAATTCCCAGCCCCGCAGTTCTACTGCGGAA
The DNA here is from genome assembly GCA_020741275.1 of Corynebacterium urealyticum. Taxonomy (GTDB): domain Bacteria; phylum Actinomycetota; class Actinomycetes; order Mycobacteriales; family Mycobacteriaceae; genus Corynebacterium; species Corynebacterium urealyticum_A. Next base: position 8,449 of record DYZK01000105.1, on the reverse strand, counting down.
TCTCAGTGAAAGGCTGCCTCGACAATGCTGAAGAACAAGTCCTTGATCGCCGCGCCGGGTTCGCGACACACGACGGCCGCGTTGGCCACCCTGTTGGCCGGTGGGCTCGCCTTGACCGCCTGCTCCGGTAGCGACACCCCGCAGGCGGATTCTGGCGACTCCACCACCGCTGCGGCAGAAAATCCGTACCCCATGGCGGACGTCTCGGGCACGGTCCGCGGCGCGGGGGCGACGTCCCAGAAGATGTTCATCGAGGACACGGTGAGCCCGGCGCTGCAGGCCGATGGGGTTGATTTGGAATACCAGGCCACGGGCTCGGCCAAGGGGAAGGCAGCCTTTGTTGGCAAGCAGGCAGACTTCGCGAGCACCGACGTCCCACTGAGCGAGCGCGCGACGAAGGATGCGCAGAAGCGCTGCGAGGGCAATACCGCCTGGCATATTCCGATGGTGCTGAGCCCCGTGGCTGTGGCCTACCGGCTGGATGGTGTGGATCAGGAGATTAACCTGCCCGCCCGCGTCGTGGCGAGCATCTTTGCGGGCAACGTCACGTCCTGGGATGATCCCCGGATCGCGGAGGCTAACGAGGGAGTGAAGTTGCCGAAGACCCCGATCAAGGTGGTTTACCGCGGTGACCAGTCCGGAACTTCCGCGATCTTCCAGCGCTTCCTCACAGCGGCGACTGACGGAGCGTGGAAGCCGCAGGGGACGTCCTTCCCAACCGGTGTGGGCCTCGGTGCGAACGGCTCGGCCGGGGTGGCTGACCACGCAGCTTCGGAGAACGGCTCCATCACCTACACGGCCACGCCGTTCACCAAGCCGACCCCGCAGCTGAAGGCTGCGAAGGTCGACTTCGGCTCTGGTCCTGTGTCGCCGTCCTCGACGTCTGTCATCGAGGCGCTCAAGAACGTGAAGTACCAGGGCAAGGGCAAGAACATGATCGTGGACGCTGACGTCCTGTTCGCCGATGCCGCGGAGGGGACCTACCCGCTGGCGCTGACCACCTACGAGGTCGTGTGCTCCAAGGGCTACGGGGAAGAGACCCGCGACAAGGTGAAAAACGTGCTGTACACGATGCTGGCCAACCAGCAGGGCGACTACGCGGATAAGGGCTACGTCCCGCTGACCGGTGAAATGAAGACCAAGGTGGAAGAGGCAGTCGGCGCGATCGGGGCCTAGGGCTTCGGCTTGCGGATTCCGTGGGTGAGTTGGGTGATTCTAAGGCATAATCGAGGTTATGACGCAGCCGACCCAGGACAAGCCACAAAACCCCATTCACCTCGTGATCATGGGGGTCAGCGGCTCCGGTAAAACCACTCTGGCCAGGATCATCGGGGAGCGCACGGGCCAGCCCGTGCTGGAGGCCGATGATCTTCATCCTGCGGAGAATCTTGCAACTCTGGACCGCGGCGAGGTACCCAGCAAGGCGAAGTACGTCAACTGGTTGGAGAGCGTGCGCGACTGGATGAGTGAGCATGGTCGCGCCGGGGAATCCACCGTGGTTGCCTGTCCGGCGCTCACCCGGGCCCACCGCGAGGTTCTCAACGAGGCGGAGGGCATCACGTTCTTCGTGCACCTCTACGGGACCTTCGATGTGCTCTCGGAGCGCATGAGCCACCGCATCGGCCGCGATATGCCGCAGGAGCTTCTGGTTGCGCAGCTGGATCTGTTGGAGCGCCTGCATTCCGACGAGCTGGGAATCCAGCTGGATGTGACCCGCAAGCCGGAAGATCTCGTGGACGATGCTTTGGCGTCTGCGAAGTTCGCGGAGACCGCTTACGGCAGCGAGTCCTAGAACAGCAGGAACGAAGCGGGGCCCTCGTATCGACGAGGGCCCCGCTTTATGCTGCTACGGCAGCTGCGGATGGGCTAGCCGCCACTGTTCTCGATATCGGCGCCCACAGGCACGGTCTCATCTTCGGGGTCGTTGAGCCAGCCGTCCGGGAGCTGCACCTTCGCAGGGGAGCCCTGACGTCCACGCGCACCGTCGGCGTCGTTGGCGAGCGCCTCGGAATCCCAGATCGGGTCGAGAACCTCCCGCAGCTCGGCCAGGGAGCTGACCTTCGAGAGGCTGCGGCGCAGGTCGCCACCGGCGGGGAAGCCACGCATGTACCAGGTCATGTGCTTACGCAGGTCGCGGCAGGCGCGATCCTCGCCGTCATGCTCGGCGAGGAGTTCAGCATGTCGCATGATGATTCGGGCCACCTCGCCCAGGGGTGGTTCCGCGGGCACCGGGAGGCCGCGTAGCTCGGCGGAGAGCTCGGCGAAGAGCCACGGCCGTCCTAGGCAGCCACGGCCCACGACCACGCCGTCGCAGCCGGTTTGCTCCATCATGGCGCGGGCGTCGGTGGCTTTGAAAATATCGCCATTGCCGAGCACCGGCACGCGGCCGTCCATGTGCTCCACGAGGCGGGCGATCTCGCTCCAGTCGGCGTCGCCGGCATAACGCTGCGCGGCGGTGCGTCCGTGCAGGGCGACGGCGGCGGCACCCTCGTCGGCAGCGATGCGTCCGGCGTCGAGGTGGGTGCGGTGCTCGTCGTCGATGCCGATACGCATCTTCACGGTGACGGGAATGTCCGTCCCCTCCGTGGCTTTAACGGCGGCGGCGACGATGTTGCCGAAGAGGCGCCGCTTGTAGGGCAGGGCCGCGCCACCGCCACGGCGGGTCACCTTGGGCATGGGGCAGCCGAAGTTCATATCGATGTGGTCAGCCATGTTCTCATCGACGATCATCTTGGCTGCTTCGTAGGTGTACTTCGGATCGGTGGTGTACAGCTGCAGGCTGCGGGGGTCTTCGTCCGGCGCGAAGGTGGTCATGTGGAGCGTTTTGGGGTTGCGCTCCACGAGCGCGCGGGCGGTCACCATCTCGCAGACGTAGAGGCCCGCAACGGAGCCCATCCGCTCCCGCTCCTGCTCGCGGCAGAGGGTGCGGAAGGCCACGTTCGTCACGCCTGCCATTGGGGCGAGGACGACGGGGCTGTCGAGCTTCAGCGTTCCGATGCTGAGGCCCTGCTGCTTGGTTTCGATGCTGCTAGTCACGGTGACTATGTTCCCAGGCGGGGCGGGCTGCAGCAAAGTACAAGTTCGCACGGCGATGCTGCCGCAGGGGCAGGAAGTCGGTTTCGGGGGAACCGAAAAGGGGGTAGTTAGCTATACAAAAGTGTGTAGATCACACTTCAGAAACGATTTATGTAGCATGGCGCCTATAGGCCAAGAGTTTTCGCCCACTCAGCAAAACAAACCATTATCGGTCGCTGTGGGCTGAACGCCACAGGAGGAATAAATGACAGATCGCATTGCCCATGAGCAGCTCCAGTCCAAGGTGATGAGCGCCGAGGAGGCGGCACAGTTCGTCAACAATGGCGACAAGGTCGGCATGTCCGGCTTTACCGGTGCCGGCTACCCGAAGGCTCTCCCAACCGCCATCGCGAACAAGGCGAAGGACGCCCACTCCCGTGGCGAGGACTTCAAGATCGACATTTTCACGGGCGCTTCCACGGCCCCGGACTGCGATGGCGTGCTCGCCGAGGCAGAGGCCGTCAACTACCGCGCGCCTTATGCTTCCGACCCGATCATGCGCAAGGCCATCAACGCTGGCGAGATGAAGTACCAGGACATCCACCTCTCCCACATGGGTTTGCAGGTGGAGCAGGGCTTCTTCGGCAAGTTTGATGTCGCGATCATCGAGGCTGTGCGCATCACTGAGGAGGGCAACATCGTGCCGTCCTCCGCGGTGGGCAACAACGTTGAGTACATCAACGCCGCAGACAAGGTCATCATCGAGATCAACGAATGGCAGTCCGAGGACCTCGAGGGCATGCACGACATCTGGTCGATGCCGAAGCTGCCGAACCGCACCCCGATCCCGATCAACAAGCCGGGCGACCGCATCGGTACCACCTACATCCCGATCGAGTCCTCCAAGGTTGTCGCGGTCGTGAAGACTAACGCGCCGGACCGCAACGCCCCGTTCAAGCCGGTGGACGAGACTTCCAAGCAGATCGCTGGCCACTTCCTCGACCTGCTCGAGGGCGAGGTGAAGGCCGGCCGCCTGACCTACGACGGCTACATCATGCAGTCCGGTGTGGGTAACGTCCCGAATGCCGTAATGGCGGGCCTGCTGGACTCCAAGTTCGAGAACATCCAGGCCTACACCGAGGTCATTCAGGACGGCATGCTCGACCTGATCGACGCGGGCAAGATGACCGTTGCTTCCGCAACCTCCTTCGCTCTCTCCCCGGAGTACGCGGAGAAGATGAACGCGGAGGCTAAGAAGTACCGCGAGTCCATCATCCTGCGCCCGCAGCAGATCTCTAACCACCCAGAGGTTGTGCGCCGCACGGGCCTGATTTCCTCCAACGGCATGATCGAGGCGGATATCTACGGCAACGTGAACTCCACGAACGTCTCCGGCTCCCGCATCATGAACGGCATTGGCGGTTCCGGTGACTTCACCCGTAACGCCTTCCTGTCGACCTTCATCTCGGGCACGATCGCCAAGGACGGCGCGATCTCCACGATCGTTCCTTTCGCGTCCCACATCGACCACACCGAGCACGACGCCATGGTCATCATCACCGAGCGTGGCTACGCCGACCTGCGTGGTCTGGCGCCGCGTGACCGTGTGAAGAAGATGATCGAGATCGCTCACCCGGACTACCAGCCGCTGCTGGAGGAGTACTACGAGCGTGCGAAGTCCAAGGGCACTGGCCTGCAGACCCCGCACGATCTGGCCACCGCTTTTGATTTCCACATCAACCTGGCGGAGAAGGGCAGCATGAAGGGCTAATCTGTAGCCATCTCGCGCACCTAACCCGTCCCGGTTTCCGCCGGGCCGGGTTATTTGTTTTTCGAGCCTCGCCATGGGGTAAGCTGTGTTCCGCAAGCGTGGCTTGTGTGCGTGCGATTGTGCGCGTGGGCCTTTAGCTCAGTTGGTAGAGCTCCGGACTTTTAATCCGTAGGTCGTGGGTTCGAGCCCCACAGGGCCCACCAATGAAAAATCCCCGGTCTTTAAGGCCGGGGATTTTTCATTGGTGCTTCCTATAAGAGACACCTCCACGCCGTTAATGACCACATAGTGGCCAGTAGCCTGGGGGGGGTTAGTACCCAGCCGCCGCACATTCCGACGGGTCGATGTAGCCCTGTTCGCAAGCGTACTGGAACTGAAGCTCCCCACTACTCGGGTTGGGGTTGCCGTTCTCGTCATGCCCATATCCGCACTTGTACGCCGGGCAGGTTCCGCCGTCGGCGTAAGGAACTTCCGATGGATCCCAGCCCGCTGCTGCTTCCGCATCGCGGTACTCTTGGGCGCCCGGTTGATTAGCGCAGTAATCGGTGCTTTGAACGCTTCCGTCGGACATAAGTGAAGGGCCAGGGGCCCCGAATAAGCACTCGACGACGTAGACCTCGGCTGCTGGTACTTGTGTCGGATTTGGTGCGGCCGCGGGCTCGGTGCTGGGGATGGGGGCTGCCGACGAGCTGCTAGGGGTCTTAGTACTGGTTGTCTTGCTTGCTGACGTGGTGCTGCTGCTGGGCGTTGGGGCTTCCTCAGTTGTGGCGCAGCCTGTGAGGACGAGGGCAGTTAATGCAGTGATTGCCGCGAGTTTTCTCATGCCTTCTCTTTCTTTAGGCGCTCAATCCGCAATATCTGGTCCGGTCGATGTCGAGAGCATAGCGTGAGGGGCAGACAGTGAAAGCTCTCTCCCGAACACACTGGCCAGTGCAACCGGGGTTTTTGCTTCTCCCGAACCAGCGTGCCTGTTGTGCCATAGGTTGGAAAGCATGACGGAATCCGAAAATTATGATTCTCAGCCTCAGGCTGAAGGGTGCGAGGAACCAAGGTTTGAACCTGCCCGCATCGAATGCGCAGATGGCACCGTGTTGGCCGGGCAGTGGGTGCTTCCCGCCGGTGATGGGCCAGCGCGGAAGGCAGTGGTGTTACACCCGGCGACGGGCGTGGACATGCATCTTTATCGCAAGTTCGCGGTGTTCCTCGCGGAGCGGGGCTGGGCTGGGCTGATTTACGATTTTCGTGGCACAGGGGACTCCGCGAGGCCGGGTGATAAGTCCAATCGCACGATCCGAATGAGTGATTGGATCGTCAAGGATGTTCCCGCGGCCACCCGAGCGCTCAAAGAGCGCTTCCCAGGGGTCAAATATTCTGCCGTGGGCCACTCGGTCGGTGCCCACGGTATGCTCGCCACTCAGCACGAGGAGCCCGTGCAGGCCATGGTGATGATCGCTAGTCACGCAGGCATCACCAGGATGATTCGCACCGCTGCGGAGAGGGCGAAGATCTGGGCCATCTTCAATGTGGTCGCCCCGATAGGCGCAAAGCTCATGGGTTATGTGCCCGTCGAGGCGCTCGGCATGAGCAAAACCATTCCGCTCGGCGTGATGCTGCAATGGCGGCGCTGGACAGGCCAGAAGCAGTACTTCTTCGACGACCCAGAATTCGATTTTACGGAGCGCTTCGCCAAGGCAGAGGGGCCGGTGTTGTCGGTGGTCATGAAGGATGACCTGTGGGCGCACCGGGGCGCGGTGAATGTTCTGACGGATAGGCTGGACCGCGCGGACGTCGTCAAAAAGGACATCGAAGCGGGAGAGGGGACCGCAAATGGGCCAGTGGGGCACATGGGTTTCTACCGCTCGAAGCACCGGCATCTGTGGCCGGATGTGACTGAGTGGTTGGAGGCACAACTCTAGGAATTGCGTCGCACGGCATGGCACAGTATCTTGTTGAGGCGAACCCAGTGGTCAGAAAATCCCCTCGTCACATGGCAATTTGGTTGCTGTGCGGGGAGCGGGTTAGACTGAGCGAGCTGTTTGAGACGCGTCAAGCGTTTTGAACGTGCTCCCATCGTCTAGTGGCCTAGGACTCCGCCCTTTCACGGCGGCAACACGGGTTCGAATCCCGTTGGGAGTACGGCCCTGTGGCGCAGTTGGTTAGCGCGCCGCCCTGTCACGGCGGAGGTCGCGAGTTCAAGTCTCGTCAGGGTCGCAAGACCAACCCCAAGCTCTTCGGAGCTTGGGGTTTTTGCTTTGCCTAGGTGCTGCTAACACCCCGCCGTGTTCGCAATTGGGGGCTGGCGGAAGATGTCTATCCGGAGCGTTGCAGCTGCCTTGAAGCATTCGCATTGTGTTTGAGGTGGGAGAGCAGTGCCGTTTCTTTCGTTTGAGGTTGAGCAAAGCCCTTAATTAACGATGAGAATGCGTAAGCTGCATTTTATGCGCAATTTTAAATTCACCACACAGCGTTCCGGTCGCAGTTCCCGCCGCAGGGGCGAGGTGGCGAAGCTTCTGGCCATTGGCATTCTCCCGCTTACCCTAGCGGCCTGCACCGGTGGCGGGGCTGATAGTGAAGACTCTCGGCCCACCGTCACTCAGACCACGACCAAGCCTGCGGAGGCCAAGAAGGCTGACGAAGTGAAGAAAACGACGGAGGTGGCCAATGCTCCCCAGCATCAGCGCGTCTCGCTTGACTCTCTAGCTGGCCCTGGCGGGCTCTACCACTTCAACGTCGGTCCCGAGGGCGAAGGTACGGAGTGCATCATCAAAGATGGCGGCCTGACCTGTATCGCGAAAGCGCCTGCTTCAGTCCCTAATCTAGAAGATATCCCCGGTCAGCCATGGTCTCCGTTTACGGGACGGCCCGGAGCCTTCACGCTGGACGAGGATGGCATTAGGTGGGGTGTTCTTGAAGGGGCTCCACCTGCCGCTGCTCGCCTCAACGTCGGCCAGCGCGTCGAATTTGATGGCGGTGAGTGCCAGGTCCCGGAGGCCAATAGATTCGACTGCACCGTCGATGGAAACACCATGACCATGGCACTGCCCGCGAGGATCATTGAGACGTCCGCTGAGGACATCACGATGAAAGGGAGCGATGAAAGCTCTGGCTCCGGCCCAGGGGAGTGCCCGTACCCGGTGATCGATCCGAATGACTCATCGAAATCTATTGCAACCGGATCGACAGTCTCTACTTTCTGCGACCGTGAATGGCTGAAAGCGGGCAAGTACCAAACCGACTCCATGTGGCTCGAGCACTACGACGGCTCCCAGTGGAAGGAAGTCAGTTCCGACGGGTGGAACCGCGTCGGCCTCGATGCTCCCTGCTACTCGGAATCCAAGTTGCGGCGGATGGGCGCACCACAAGAGCTGATTGCTCAGACGTTGCTTTGCAATTAGGGCGGTGTTATCTCGACTGAAAAGGTCTGTTATCCTGCGAAAAGCAGCAAAACTTCGCCGTGATTTGTGCCCACGTTAACCGCTGGGTATAGTTACGTCTCGTGCGATAGCACACGGCCCTGTGGCGCAGTTGGTTAGCGCGCCGCCCTGTCACGGCGGAGGTCGCGAGTTCAAGTCTCGTCAGGGTCGCTGTGAAGCCTAGCGCTTCTCGGCCAGATAGCTCAGTCGGTAGAGCGTTCGCCTGAAAAGTGAAAGGTCCCCGGTTCGA
>DYZK01000104.1 GCA_020741275.1 Corynebacterium urealyticum | reverse complement strand
GTGTTTGTCGGTGGTTTTTGCGGTGGGGTCACGCCCGGTCCCTTTCCGAACCCGGAAGCTAAGCCTACCTGCGCTGATGGTACTGCACCTGGGAGGGTGTGGGAGAGTAAGACGCCGCCGGCATTAAACTTGAGAATAAGAAGCAGCGAGCTGGATCTAGTCCTTCGGGACTGGCTCCGCTCGCTGCTTTTTTGCATTTCTCGGCCAAGTTGATATTGAGACTGGTGCCGGCCCGCCCATCCTTTCGACTAACCGGTGCGGCCACAGGGCCCCTGGGGTTTGCTGCTTTTCAGCTCGGTCAACCATACTGGTGACTATCAACTTAAGCCGGATCCTCGCGCCTTGGAGGCAAGAACATGAACACGCATGCTAAAAAACACGTCCTCCCTGATTCCGCGTCCGGCTACGCCGCTCGGGCCATCGATTTGCTCAAAACATATGGTCACGGCGAAGCCAAAGTCACTGCCTTGGATCATGTAGACATCGGCTTCGAGAAAAACCGCTTCACAGCGATCATGGGCCCGTCTGGATCTGGTAAGTCAACGCTTATGCACTGCATGGCGGCCCTCGACAGCCCCACCAGTGGCCAGACCTATATCGGCGACACCGAGCTTTCTGAACTCAACGAAAAACAGATCACAACCCTGCGCCGCGACCGACTCGGATTTATCTTCCAGGCTTTCAACCTGGTCCCGACCCTGACCGCCGCCGAAAACATCACCCTGCCCCTGGATGTTGCCGGCAAGAAGGTTGATTCTTCCTGGTTTCAGGAAGTCACCACCCGCCTCGGTCTGGCAGAGCGACTTAATCACCGACCCAGTGAGCTCTCGGGTGGCCAGCAACAACGCGTCGCCTGTGCTCGCGCACTCGTCGCCCGACCTGAGATCATCTTTGGCGACGAACCCACCGGCAACCTGGACTCGAACAGTTCCCAAGAGGTACTCGACATCCTCCGCACAGCGGTGGACCAGGACGACCAGACCGTCGTCATTGTGACTCACGATCCCAAAGCAGCCAGCTACGCTGATCGGGTGCTTTTCCTCGCGGACGGCAAGGTCGTCCACGAACTGGAAAGCCCGACTACTGAAAACATCCTCTCGACCATGAGCCGAATCGAGGACTACTGATGCCGCAGAGCACCAATGGGTCTAGCATCAGCGGGGCAGCCGCGGTGGGGCGCCTGAGCTTTCGTACCATCGCAACACATAAAATCCGGCTGCTTATGACAGTCCTCGCTGTCGTGCTCGGCACCGCGTTTATCGCTGGCTCTCTCATGTTCACCGCGGGGCTTTCCCGAACCTTCGACTCGCTTGTCGACGGGGAAATGAAGAACGTCGATGCCGTGGTGAGTGCCTCGCCCTCCCCACACGGTGGCACCAGCGGCGGTGGGGACACGGAGCCCACCGGTGCGCAACAACGAAATTCTGGGCCCACACCCGAACCCGTTGGCGAGGGTCAAGCTATCAGCGAGATGCCGGATGCCACGCGCGCACCAGCTGACCGTGCAGCGGCTCAACCTCAAACGCCCTCCAACCGACGCATCAGCGAGGATGATCTGCGTCGTATCCAACAGATGCCCGGAGTCAGCCAGGTGAACATCGCTGACCAGGTGCAAGCCGTTGCCGCCACCGCGAGCGGCGAGACTTTGAAGTCCGCCCCCGCGCCAACGATGCTGCAGCCCTTCTACAACGGCGAGAAATCGGTGAAGGGCGAGACACACATCGTCGACGGTGCCGCGCCCATCGCCGCCGGCGAAGTAGCCATCAACGCCAGCGCTGCAGAAGCTCATGGCGTCAAGGTAGGGGACCGGCTGAAGGTCGTCACTTCGCGCAACCAGGACGAGGTCACCGTCACCGGTATTTACGATTCCGACATCGAAACCGGTGGGTTCATCGGGCTATCGGTTGCCTCTGACACCTTTAAGGAGAAATTCCTACAGTCGGGGGAACCACGCACCCTCTACGTCGCCGCGGCCCCCGGCACCACCGCAGACGAGCTTGTTGACCGCCTGGCCGCCGAATTCCCCTATAACGTTCAGACGGGAGAGGAGGTCTCGGAGGAGCTTTCCGCTGAGATCTCGAAGGCACTGAGCTTCGTCGGCTACTTCTTGGTCGCCTTCGGGCTCGTGGGCCTGCTGGTCGGGACCTTCATCATCGCGAACACCTTCTCGATGATCGTGGCGCAGCGGATGCGGGAATTCGCTCTGCTCCGCGCCCTGGGTGTCTCCCGCAGGCAACTCACTGCTTCCGTGGTTCTCGAGGCCGCGGTGGTGGGTGTCCTCGGCTCGGCTCTGGGTGTGCTCGCCGGAATGGGGCTAGTCAAGGTCATCTATGCGGTTCTCGAGAGCACTGGCGCAGGGCTCCCCGCAGGCGGGATTGTTCTGACTCCAATGGCGGTCGCGCTTCCCATGATCGTCGGAGTGATCGTCACCATCCTCAGTGCGTGGGCACCCGCTCGCAGTGCTGGGGCCACTCGACCCGTCGAAGCTATGCGTTCCGGGGACGTCAGCAGCTCCAGTTCCCTGGTGGGGCGCACCATCGCCGGCGGGATCGCCTTCGCGGTCGGTGTCGCAATTGCAGTTGCCGGGGCGCTCGGCGACGGCTGGAGCACGAAGACGAGAGCCATTCTGGTTGGGGCCGCTGCGGTCCTTGTCATCCTTGGGACGTTCCTTGCTTCACCGGCGGTCGCGCGCCGCGCTGTGCCAGGGATCGGCCGGGTCGTTGGGCTGCCTTTCGGCACCATAGGCGCACTCGCGCGGAAGAATTCCGCCCGGAACCCACGGCGCACCGCCACCACCGCCTTCGCCCTCACCTTGGGACTTGCTCTCGTCGGAGCCGTCGGGATGCTGGGAGCGTCGATGAAGGCCTCCGTGGCCGAGGTGACCGAAACCGCGATGAAAGCCGACTTCGTGGCGACCGGGCCATCGAATAGCGGGTTCCCCGTTCCCAACGGTGCCGTCCGCGAGGTGCAGGACACTCCGGGAGTGGGAACCGTCGGAGTGCTGGGCAGCTCCCTGGTGAACATCGAGGGCATCGGCAGCTTTGCTGGACAGCCCTTCGCGAATTACTACGGAGGCAACCCCCGCGACGGGATTGTGCTCGAGGCAGTCGAAGGCAAGACAGACCTCGAGGAAGAGGGCTTCATCGCGGATACCAAGACCGCGGCCTCTCACGGCTGGAAGGTCGGCGAGAGCTACCCGGCCTATCTGGGCAAGGCTCCCGCCGGAAAGAAACTCCCTCTGCTCGGCACCTACGAGCCAAATCAGGCGCTCGGACCATACGTGTTGAGCCATGCCGGTGTGGAGAACGTGCAGCCCTCCGCTCAGGGCCAGTGGCCCGGCCAAATCATGGCCCTGATGGTCACCGCGGCACCAGGGGAGGGCGGCGATGACCACAGCACGCTGAACGCGCTCCAAGAAGGGCTTCGGGAGGCCACGAAGGACTACATCGTGGTTCAGGTCCTCACCCCGTCGGAGGCCTCGAGTGAGGCCGCCGTCATGGTCGACCAGATGCTGAACATCCTCTACGCGCTGCTCGCGCTGGCCATCGTCGTGGCCATCCTCGGGATCGTGAACACACTGGCACTGAACGTGATCGAACGGCGCCAGGAGATCGGCATGCTGCGCGCGATCGGCACAATGCGCGGCCAGATCCGCCGCATGATCACTCTGGAGGCCGTGCAGATTGCGGTATACGGAGCGATCGTCGGCGTCCTCATCGGCCTTGGGCTGGGCTGGGCTTTCGTCACCGTCCTCGCGGGGGAGGGGCTGGAAGAGCTCGCTGTCCCGTGGCTGCAGCTGGTGCTCATGCTCCTTGGATCCGCGCTCGTGGGCGTGGTTGCCGCCGCGTGGCCTGCTATCAAGGCGGGGCGTACCCCTCCGCTGGAGGCCATCGCGGACTAAAAGCCAGCCACCGCTGGGGTGGCTGGCAGCCCACGGACATGTTTGAGCCGGGGCGCTACCAGCGCAAACTTAGTTTTCTTAAAGCAATTACTTCGTTTTGCCAACAAATTACCAACTTGCGATGTTTAATCCCCTCTATGACGAAGATCACACGAGGGGGACAGCCGTGGCGAGCTCGTTCCGCATCTTTCATTGCCACCAGCATTCTTTCCACCAGCCTGATCGCAGGGGCAGGGTTCGTCGCTCACGCTGACGAATCCTCCTCGAAGGACCAGGACTTCGGGGCAACGATGTCTTCCGTTGGCTCGAGCGAGGGCGGGATCCTCGGTTCCTCCGGCACGGGGAAGGCGCCGGAGCAGGGCGATCATGACGCCTTCTATGACACTGATGGCGTCACCACGACCACCCCGGGCGAGATCCTCAAGACTGAGACCGTGCCCTACAACCCCGCACCACGCGGCATGAAGGGCTACGTTCCAAAGACCGTGGACCGCATCATGTACACCACCACTAACGCTCACGGGGAGCTCACCCCGGTGACCGGCTACATCATGGAGCCGCGTGCTGAGTGGAAGGGCAAGGGCGAGCGCCCGACTGTCATCATCGGCCGCGGTACCGTCGGCCAGGGCGATAAGTGCGCCCCAACCCGCAACTGGCCGCTGCACGACCTCCAGGACCCGGTCCAGAGCGGCCGTGGTGTCAACCTCGAGGGCATCTACGACGTCGCGTTCGCCAAGTACGGCGTGCGCGTCATCGTTACCGACTACATCGGCATGGGTACCGACGAGGTTCACACCTACATGAACCGTCTCGACCAGGCCCACGCGATGATCGACGCGGGCCGCGCAGCGCGCAACATCGTCGAGAAGAACGGCGGGAAGTTCGGCAAGGTCGCCTTCTATGGCCACTCCCAGGGTGGCGGTGCGTCCACCGCGGCCGTCGAGGAAGCTCCGAACTACGGCAAGGACCTCGACGTCGCGGGTGCCTACGCCTCCGCGCCACCGGCAGACCTGAACGCCGTGCAGCAGAACATCGATGGCTCCGACCTGATGGGCGCGATCGGCTTCACCATCAACGGCATGCTGGCCCGCTACCCGGAGCTGCGTCCGTTCCTGGAGGAGCACCTCAACGAGGAAGGCGAGAAGGCCCTGGCGGCGACCGCCGAGATGTGCACCGACGAGATCATGGACAACTTCGGCCACCAGGAGACCCGCAACTGGACCAAGGATGGCCGCTCCCTGACCGAGCTGCTCAAGGAGATGCCAGAGGCGCAGAAGGCGCTGGAGGATCAGAAGATCGGTAACGGCAAGCCTGAGGCTCCGGTGATGATCGTCTCTGGCCGTTACGACGGCAATGTCGAGTACAACCAGGCGAAGGTCCTGGCGAAGACCTGGCGCGATAAGGGCGCCAGCGTCGTCTACAAGGATGACTTCATGCCGCCGATCGGCGAGTACAACCACCTCGCCCAGGCCGCAACCGGAGCTCCGTACGGCCTGGACTTCATCATCGCCCGCTTCAACGACCTGCCGGTCAAGGGCGAGGGTGGGAATTACACCACCGAGTCCTCCCTGCAGGGCTCGAGCCAGTCCTCCTCCGACGGGTATGGCCTCCTGGGGTCCAGCCAGCCCTTCCTGGGCAGCTCCGCCCGGGACTAAGTACTAGCCGACGCTAGTGCCAGCGAGCCGCCGGTCGGCGGCTCCGGCGAAGCCTGCAGCGCATGCTGTGGGCTTTTAGCCGTTGAGCTCGCGGCTGGCGATTTCCGCACCCTCCACGAGGGACTGCAGCTTCGCCCATGCGATCTGCTCGTGGAGGCGCCCGCCGAGGCCGCAGTCCGTCGATGCGATGACGTTCTGCGGGCCAACGAGCTCGGCGAACTGAATGATGCGGTCTGCGACCAGGCGCGGGTGCTCCACCACATTCGTCGAGTGGGAGACCACACCTGGGTAGATCACGGTGCCCTCCGGCAGCTTGTGGTCCTGCCAGACGCGCCACTCGTGCGCGTGGCGCGGGGAGGCCCCCTCGAAGGAATAGCCGCCGACCTCAGCGCGCAGAATCTCCTCGACGATATCCGCGAACGGAACGTCGGTGACGTGCGGGCCGTGCCATGAGCCCCAGCAGATGTGCAGGCGGGTCTGCTCGCGTGGCAGATCCTTTACGGCGTGGTTGATGGCGTCCACGCGGGTGCGGATGTATGCCCGGTAGTCCTCGATGGACGGTTCCGGGTTGATCTGGTCCCAGGACTCCGCCAGGGACGGGTCGTCGATGGACACGGTCAGGCCGGCGTCAGTGATGGCGCGGTATTCTTCCGCCATCGCGTCGGCACAGGCCCAGACGATGTCGTCGTCCGTCTCGTAGTACTCGTTCTTCAGGCGGGCCGCGGATCCCGGGGACAGGGCGGCGACGAAGCCTTCCGTGGCGCCGGTCTTCTTCATGGCGTTGGTCAGCAGCTGGACGTCGGTGTCGATCTGCTCCTTGCCGATGTAGGTGATCGGGCCGGTGATCTTCGGGTTGCCGACGGAAGCGCGGTTGGTGAGGATGCCGGAAGCCGGGTCCTCATAGGCCTCGCTGAAGAGGGCGCGGTCGCGGCGGTCGGCGAAGCTGGTGAGGCGGATGTTGCCCGGCTCGGAGCGGATGGCTTCCTGGTTTGCCCAACGATCCTCGTCGGTCATGGTCAGGCCACCCAGGCGGGAGAAGCTGTAGTTCCACCATGCGCCGTAGTCCACGGCGCCGCTGGTGACGTGCCCGTATTCGCCCTCGTTGATGATGCTGACGCCCATCTCGTGCTGCTTGGCGACAACCTTGTCGATGGATTCCTGCAGGATGTCCAGGAAGTCCTCTCGCTCGATTTCGCCGGCGGAGAACTTGTTGTTGACCTCGAGTAGTTCCTTCGTACGCGGCAGGCTGCCGACGTGCGTGGTTTTGATGTTGACGCTCATGGTCTTTACTTCGCTTTCATTGGTCGTGGGGCCAGCGTTGCCACTGGCTGTGGGTGTTGCCCAGTGTATCTGTGCTGAAAGACGCTCTGATTGAGTGGGTCTGGCAGAGCACTGGGCCGTGCCGGTACCGCGTCCAGAGCTGCGTCTGGGGAGGGAACTAAGATCGGGGGCATGACCGATGGTGAGAAGAAAAGCACTGATCAGAACGACAAGAGCCTGGGGGATACCCCGAACTCTGATATCGCGAGCCTGCCGGGGGCGCACCGCGATGTGCAGGAAGGCGTGGAGCCGCTGACTCCAGCCGAGCAGCTGGTGCAGCTCAATAATTTCTTTGAGGACAATTACCCGGAGATTTTCCGCTCCCTGACAAGTGACGAGGGGGCGGAGTATACGCAGCAGGGCCAGCCGGTGCCGCAGGATCTTAAGGCGGCTACGGAACGCATGTGGTCGAAGGTGCCCGACCTGCTGACGCACAGTAGCCAATTGGTTTTGGGCGCAGGTCTGGACCATGCGATGCCCCATGTGTCCTTCTGCCGGACGGGTGTGAGCTCCACGGTGTGGCCAGCAGGGCAGCCTGGCGTTGCTGAGCTTCCGCAGGGCGTGGGCGCGACGGTGCTGCGTCCGGACGAGCCCACCGGTGCGCTCGCGATCTCGCTACATGGTGGGCCGGGCTGGTTCGGTGATCAGCAGGCACACGAGCAGCTCTGGCAGCCGTTGTTCGCGGCACTGGCCCAGCAGTCTGGCGTCACAATCGTGGATCTGATCTATCCGCTGCCCCAGGCTGGTGGTGAGGGCGCGCGTGGTTGGGAGGCGACGGTCGCGGCCGTGGGGCAGACCTTCGACGCCGTGCGCGGCAGTGCCGAGGCACTGGGCTGTGACGAGGCTCGGGCCGGAATCGTGGCATTCGGCTCCGGACTGGTCGCTGCACTGCAGGCCCTCCGCGAGGCGGCGTGGGTGGCGGCGCTGAGCCCGCGGATCGCGGGGCCGCTGGAGGAGCTGGAGGGGGAGCAGCTGGGTATTCCGGCATTGCTTTCTATGGCCAGCGAGGATTCACGCGCCACCCCGGCGGAGCGCGCGGTCAGCTTCGCGGAGTCTGTGTTCTCCGAGGTTGATACCCAGGAATTCCTGAGCGAGCACATTATCGCTCCGCCGACTGTGTGGCGCGAGCGGGTGAGCGCGGCCGGACAGTGGCTCTCTCGCCGCTAAGCGTCGGTCGCTGCATGTCGCGGTAGGGGTGGGGTGGCGCTCGTGCGTGCTGGGGCATTGCGGCTGCTGCCCGGCTGCTGCTCGGTTGCTGCCCCGCCGGCCGTCCCCCGACGACACAAGTGCCCTGACGTGGGGAGAGTGGGATTACCCCCGTCCTTGGCCTTCGTTGAACAATCCTCTAAGGTGACCTAAATCACTGATGGAAAGGTGCGACCATGACCACGAATCCTAAACAGGCTGAAACACAGCCCGGAGCAGCCGCCACCCCAGTGGATAGCACTGACGCCAAGGCTGCCAAGGCCAAACGACGGGCCACCCGCGCCACCACGATGGGGGCTATGTTCCTGATGGCCACCAGCGCCATTGGTCCCGGCTTCATCACACAGACCAGTGTGTTCACCGTCCAGTTGGGCGCGGCCTTCGCCTTCGCGATTCTGGTGTCGATCCTCGTGGACATCGCCATCCAGCTGAATGTCTGGCGCGTCCTCGGCGTCTCCGGGATGCGCGCCAATGAGCTTGGCAACGCCGTACTGCCCGGCCTCGGTTGGGTCATGGGCGCGTTCGTCTTCGTCGGCGGCCTGATCTTCAATATCGGAAACATCGGCGGTACCGGCCTTGGTACCAACGCTATGTTTGGCGCCGATCCGATCATCGGTGGCGCGCTCTCCGCGCTGGTCGCCGCGCTGGTCTTCCTCTCCAAGTGGGCCGGTGCAGCCCTGGACCGCATCGTCGTGATCCTTGGCGCCCTGATGATCCTGCTGATGATCTACGTGGCCATTGTGTCCGCCCCACCTGTCGGCGAGGCCTTGAAGCAAACCGTGCTCCCTGACCAGATCGACTTCATCATCATCACCACCCTCATCGGTGGCACTGTCGGCGGTTACATCACCTTCTCGGGTGCGCACCGCCTCATCGACTCCGGCCTGACCGGCCCGGAGCACGCTAAGGACATCACCCGAGTTTCCATTACTGGCATTCTCGTCACCGGCGTGATGCGCGCCCTGCTTTTCCTCGCCATCTTCGGCGTCGTCGCTTCCGGTGTGGCCCTGGCGGGTGACAACATCGCCGCCGACGCCTTCCGCGCCGCAGCCGGCGAGATCGGCGTCCGCTTTTTCGGCATCGTTCTGTGGGCTGCGGGCCTGACCTCCGTCATCGGAGCGTCCTTCACCTCTGTGAGCTTCGTGACCACCCAAAAGGTCGCACCACGCACCCGAAACCTGCTGACCCTCGCGTTCATCCTGGCCTGTACCCTCGCCTACGTCATCCTGAACCAGGCGCCGCAGAAGCTGCTGATTTTCGCCGGTGCGTTCAACGGCCTGATCCTGCCGATCGGCTTCGGCGTGGTGTTGTGGGTGGCCTGGCGCCGCCGCGACCTGCTGCAGGGCTACAAGTACCCGGTGTGGCTGTGGTCCATCGGTGCCATTACCTGGCTGCTGACCCTTTGGCTCGGTTGGCGCTCCCTGTCCGGGATCGCCGCCATGTGGGCCTAGGCCGATAGGGGGTTGAGATGAGCACCAGCACGCACGAGATGTCGCCCGCGGCCGCCCGTGCCGCCTTCCGCGGTGGCCTGGCCGTGCCGACCGCTGGTTACTCGGATGGTTACGCGCAGGCCAACCTCATGGTTCTGCCGAAGGAGTACGCCTTCGACTTCCTGCTTTTTGCCCAGCGCAACCCCAAGCCCTGCCCCATTCTCGGGGTGCTGGAGCCGGGGCAGCTGAACTCCGAGCTGCTGCCCGGCGGGGACATCCGCACCGACATCCCGAAGTACCGTGTCTACCGCGACGGCGAGCTGACAGGCGAGTACCAGGACGTCACCGAGTTCTGGCGCGACGATCTCGTCAGCTTCCTCATCGGCTGTTCCTTCACCTTCGAAGGCGCCCTGCTGGATAACGGTATCCCGGTCGCCCACATCGAGCAGGGGCGCAATGTCCCGATGTATAAGACATCCATTCCGACCGCTCCCGCGGGGAGGTTTCATGGCCCGCTGGTGGTCTCGATGCGGCCGATCCCGGCGTCCCAGATTGCGGAGGCCGTCCGCGTGACATCCCGCTACCCGGCGGTCCACGGCGCGCCGGTGCACGTGGGGGACCCTGCCGCGATCGGCATTAGTGACCTCGCGTCCCCTGACTACGGCGACGCTGTCGAGATCCCAGACGGGCACATCCCGGTGTTTTGGGCTTGTGGTGTGACCCCGCAGGCTGCGGTGATGGAGACCAGGCCCAGCCTGGCGATCGCCCACGCACCGGGACATATGCTGGTCACCGACGCCCGCGACCTGCAATACCAGGTCCCCTAAAACGCGCCCTTTCGTCGCAAGGGGGAGAGTGGGGCCAGGGGGTTAGTGGGAGAGGTACTTCTGAACCGCAGTGGGGGTGGAGATGAGCGAGTCCTCGAGGATGTCCGCGGCCTCGTTGAAGTCCATCCTCTCGAGGGCGTCCATGACTTCGCGATTCTTTGCCACGAAGGGAGCATGAAACTCGGGCTCCGCCTCCAGAACTTGGAGGAAGGCCAGGCGCATTAGCGCGAGAATGCGATCCATCATGTCCTCGACCATCGAGGAGCCCACACCAGCGACGATGACCCGGTGGAAACGCTGGTTCGCGTCCGCGACCTTCGCTAGGTCGCCCTCCTCGAGAGCCTTTTCCGCCGCGGTGACGATCGTTGAGAGGCGGGGGACGTCCACATCCGCGCTGCGCAGCGCGTTCGGTTCGATGAAGGCGCGGGCGGTATAGAAATCCGCGACATCTGCGACCGTGGGCTTAGCGATGAACACGCCCCGGTGGTGGATTCGGGTCACCAAGCCCTGGCTCGCGAGCTCGGCGAAACCTTCGCGCAGCGTATTTCGGGACACCTCCAAGCGCTCGGCGAGCTGAATCTCGTTGAGCTTTTCCCCCGGCTGATAGCGCCCGCGGGAGATCTCCTGGCGGAGTTGATTGGCGACCGTTTGGGACCTCATGATGAACAATCCTAGGCAACGCCACCGCAGGGCACGAAGCCAGGACGCGGTTAAGGGGCCACGTAGCGCATAGGAAGAGGCCCCACGGGGCGAATCAACACCAGTGGGGCCTGGTGTGCGAGGGGAGGAACGCGCCGCTACCAGCCCACCCTGGGGTTCTAGCTGATGCGGGCCAGGACCTCACCCTGCGCCACTGAGCCGCCCTCGGCAATATCGGAACGCCGCAGCGTGCCCGCAGCCGGCGCCTTGACCGGGGACTCCATCTTCATCGCTTCGATGATCGCCACGGTGTCGCCCTCCGCGACCTCAGCGCCGTCCTCGACCTTCCAGCTGATGAGCACACCAGCGTAGGGAGAGGTGATGGAATCCGCACCCGCCGGTTCGGATGCAGCGGAACCGGCGGAGCCCTTCGCTGCCGCGTTCTCGGCGCTAGCCGCCGAGTCCTGCGCCGGGGCACCGCCCAGACCGGAGAGCACGCTCATCGGCAGGCCCACCCGGTGCAGCTTGCCATCGATCTCGATGTTGACCTCCGTGCGCTCCGTGTAGGCGGCTTCCACGTCGGTGTTGCCATCCCCGAAGCCCGGGACGTACTCCTTATCCACCCAGTCCGTGTACACATCCAGGTGATCCTCGGCGAAGGCCGGGTGGTGGATGATGTCCTTGTGGAACGGGATGACCGTGCGAACACCTTCGATCTTCAGGTCCCGCAGTGCTTCCTCAGAGCGGCGCAGCGCCGCCTGGCGGTTCGGTCCCCACACGATCAGCTTCGCGATCAGCGAGTCGTAGCTGCCCGGAATGGTGGACCCGGAGCGCACGCCGGTATCCACGCGAACGCCGGGGCCAGTCGGTGGTTCGAAGGTCCGGACCAGGCCCGGGCAGGGGACGAAGCCGTTCGCGGCGTCCTCGGCATTGATGCGGAACTCAAAGGCATGGCCGGTCGGGACGGGGTCGGCGTCGAAAGACAGCTCCAGGCCAGCGGCGATGCGGAACTGTTCCTGGACGATGTCCACCCCGGAGACCACCTCGGTGACCGGGTGCTCGACCTGGACGCGGGTGTTGACCTCGAGGAAGGAGACGGTGCCGTCCTCGGCGACGATGAATTCCACCGTGCCCGCGCCGGTGTAGCCGGCCTCGCGGCAGATCTCGCGGGCACCCTCGTAGATGGAGGTGTTCTGCTCATCGGTCAGGAACGGCGCCGGGGCCTCCTCGACGAGCTTTTGGAAGCGGCGCTGCACAGAGCAGTCACGGGTGCCGACGATGCGGACACTGCCGTGGGTATCTGCCAGCACCTGGGCCTCGACGTGGCGAGGCTTGGTGAGGAACTTCTCCACGTAGCACTCGCCGCGACCGAAGGCTGCCTTGGCCTCGCGGCCCGCGGAGGCGAAGCCCTCCTCAATGTCTGCTTCCTCGTGCACGACCTTCAGGCCACGGCCGCCACCACCGAAGGCCGCCTTGATGGCGATCGGCATGCCGTGCTCGGCGGCGAAGTCCCGGGCCTCCTCCCAGCTCTCGATCGGCTGGTCGGTGCCGGGGGCCAGCGGGGCGCCGACCTTGGTGGCCAGCTGGCGGGCCGCGACCTTATCGCCCAGGGTTTCGATGGCCTCCGGGGAGGGGCCGACCCACACCAGCCCGGCGTCCTGCACCGCGCGGGCGAAGTCCGCGTTTTCGGCGAGGAAGCCGTAGCCCGGGTGCACGCAATCCACGCCGCTGCGCGCCGCAATGTCCAGCAGCGCTGGGATGTTCATGTAGGTATCCGCAGCGGACTCCCCGCGCAGCGGGTAGGCCTCGTCGGCGTAGACCGGGTGCTGGTTATCCGCGTCCGCGTCGGAGTACACCGCCACCGATTCGATGCCCAGGTCGCGGGCGGCGCGCGCGATGCGCACGGCGATTTCGCCGCGGTTAGCGATGAGGACCTTCTTCAGTGGGAGGGCTGGGGTCGGTTGTTCGTTGTAGAAGGTGCTCACTGTTCTTCCTCCTGGGTGTCGGTGTTCTGGTCGGTGGGGTTGATCGGCAGTTCTGCCAGCGTGTCGGGGTCGACGGCGCGGAAGGCGACGGTGCTGCCGGGTGGGAGTTGTCCGGTGGCATCCATGTCCTCTGGGATGACCGTCGCGATGACGGGGTACCCGCCGGTGACGGGGTGGTCGGCGAGGAAGAGCACGGGCAGGCCGTTGGGGGGGACCTGAATGGAGCCGGGCAGCATGCCTTCGCTGGCCAGCTCCTCCTCGCGCTCGCGGGAAAGCTCGGCACCCTTGGGGCCGGTCATGCGCAGACCGATACGGTTGGACTGGCCGGAGACCTCCCAGGTTGTGCTGAGGAAGTCCTGCACGGTCTGCTCTGCGAACCAGTCGTGACGGGGGCCGAGGACGCAGCGCAGGGTTGCGGCGTTGGTGCTGTCCGCCGGGTTGAGAATGGTTGGGTTCACTGCCGTGCGTGCGGCTCGCCCGGCCTTGAGCGAGTCGCCGTCCACAAGTGGTGCCGGTCCCATTCCGGATAGGACGTCGCTCGCGGCGGAGTCGAGGACGGTGTCCGTGGCGAGTCCGCCGCGGATCGCCACGTAGTTGCGGGCCCCGGTGCCGGTGGGCCGCACGGCGAGCTCCTCGCCCGCGAGCAGTCCGATCGGCTGCGCCAGGGCCTTGGTTGCCCTGTGGCCGCTGCGTGTACTGACCTCCACTGTGGCCTCTGCTCCGGTGACCGCGAGGACGGTATCCACGTTCGCGGTGATGCGCAGTCCGCCGATGTTCTCGATGACGGCGGCGCTGGAGCTGTTACCCACCGCGGCGTTGGCCGCGCGGGCGCTGGCCCGGTCGAGCGCACCAGAGCGGGTCACGCCAATATCACCGTGGCCCGGACGTCCCCGGTCCTGCACGAGGCTGAGCAGGCCGGCGTCCGTGAGGGTCGCGACCGGGCGACCAAGAACCGCCGTCGGGGTGCGGCTGTGCTGGGCGGCGGCCTTGCCGGCGCTGGTGTTCGAGGGGGCGGTGGCCGCCGAGGATGCTGCGCCGCTAGCCTCGGCGCGGACTGCGCGGTAGCGCACGATGTCGCCGGGATTCAGCAGCGCCGGGTGCTCGGCGCTCGGGTCCCACATGGGGGTCTCGGTGTGGCCGAGCAGCTGCCAGCCGCCAGGGGACTGGCGGGGGTAGACGGCGGAGAACTCGCCGGCCAGGCCGACCGCGCCCGCGGGCACCGCGGTACGGGGGTTGGCGCGCCGCGGCACGCTCCACTCGAAACTCTCGGCGCCCTCGCTGGTACTGGCATCGGCGGGAACGCAGTAGGTGAAGCCCGGGGCGAAGCCGCCGAAGGCGGCCATCCACGCTTGACTGGTGTGGCGGCTGATGAGCTCCTCGGCGCTGATACCCAGGTGCTCGGCGGTGCTGGCCAGGTCCTCGCCGTCGTAGATCACGTCGATGGTGACCTCGCGGGGCGTGGACTGACCAGCCGCAGTGGGGGAGAACCCGGCCAGCGTTTCCACTGCGCGCTGGGCATCGCGCGGGGTGGCGAACTCCAGCAGCACGGTGCGGGCAGCGGCGATGGCCGAGGTCTGCCCGGCTAGCGGCTGAGCCGTCAGCGCTGCGTGCCAGGTCATGACCTCTTCGAGCTCGGGTAGATCGACCAGGAGGGCACGTGTGCCCGCCCGGTGGATGGTTCGAGGCGTCAGTGGTGTGTCGGTCATAGGAAGGACCTCACAGCAATGCCTTCGCTATCCAGGCGGGCAGCGATGTGCTCGGCCATGGCGACCGCGCCGGGGGAGTCCCCGTGGATGCATACGGATTCGGCTCCGATGCTGATCTCGCTGCCGTCCACTGCGGTGAGCGTGCCCTCGGCGGCGAGGCGGAGGACGCGCTCGGCCACGGCGTCCGGGTCGTGGAGGACGGCGTTAGATTCGCGGCGGGAGACCAGGGTGCCGTCCGGGTTGTAATTGCGGTCGGCGAAAGCCTCGCGGACGGTGCGCAGCCCGGCGGCTTCGGCCTTCTCGATCGCGACCGAGCCAGGAAGCAGCAGTAGCGGCAAGTGGTCGAAGGCCTTCACTCCTTCGACGACGGCCTGGGCCTGGGCCTCGTGGTGCACGATCGTGTTGTAGAGCGCGCCGTGGGGCTTGACGTAGGAGACCTTCGTGCCGCGGGAACGGGCCAGTGCGTCGAGAGCGCCGATTTGGTAGAGCACCTCGTCGGCGAGCTCGGCGGGGGCGTAGTCGATGAAGCGACGGCCGAAGCCGGGCTTGTCGCGGTAACCGACGTGGGCTCCGATGGTCACGCCGCGCTCAGCGGCGGCCTCGAGGGTCTTGGCGATATCGTGCGGGTCGCCGGCGTGGAAGCCGCAGGCGGTATTCGCAGAGGAGACGACGCGGATCATGGCGGCGTCGTCACTCACCGGGTTGCCGGCGTTTGATTCTCCGAGATCGGCGTTTAAGTCGATGAACTGTGCGGAGGTCAAAAGGATCAGCTCCTCCAGAAATTGTTGAACAGTACCTCGAGTGTACGCTGCGTCACGTTTCTGGCGAAGCTGAATGCTGCTTCTCAGGGGTTATACCCCTGGTGCTGCCGGTGGAATGCCGACGAGCTGGTGCTGGCTGCGAGCTACTTGCCCAGGTCAGACTTGAGTAGTTGTTCGGCAAGCCCGCGGAGGATGGTGATTCCTTCGTGAAGAGCCGTGCGATGCTCCTCGGAAAGCTGCTCGAGGGCTGCGGCAACCACCTCGTCGCGGGCGCGGTTGGCCTTGGTTGCGACCTCTTTGCCGTGCTGGGTGAGTTCGACGCGGACGATGCGTCCGTCCTCCGGCGTCGAGGCGCGACGCACATGTCCCCATCCCTCCAGGCGGGAGACGTGCTGGCTCATCGTCGGCTGGGCGACGTCCTTAATCTCCGCGAGCTCGGACATTGTGAGCGGGCCGTCTTCCAGCGCGGTCAGCGTGGCGAGTTGAGAGGTGGTGAGGTCGGAGGCGTGATCGACGCGGCGGAGCATATTGACGCTTGAGCGGATCGATTCACGCGTCTCGGCGGCGAGGTCAACGAGGCGATCGTGGGGGGTCATGGCACCAGGGCTTTCGGGGCTCAGGGTGTGCCCGCTGGACAGGGCGGGGTGGTGGGGGCTGTGCCGGGCGAGATGACCCGCCCCGCTGGGACTTTTCGTCCCGTTGTTTAGGGTGTTTATAGCCTACTTGCGTTCGTCGCGCAAAACCACGAGGCTGTGGCGATCCTTCTGGACTTCCTCCCAGCGGTCAATCAACCCCTCCAGGCGGCGCCACTGATTAGACGGGATCGCCCGCTCGGCATCCTTCCACACCTTCTCGTCGCTGGTTCCCCAGGCCACCGGCATCGGCAGAACCTCCTGGAAGAGCTCTGAGCTACGGGAACGCTGAGCGCCTGTTACCGCCATCGACGGCACCCGAGCACCCACCTCGCGCGGCACCCCTGGGATGGAGGTCACCGTGCGCGCGGCCAGCGCTGGCTCGACCAGGTTCGGGCCCGGGTTGGCCTTCGACTTCGTGCTGGCGTCCACCAGAGAGAGCAGCACCATGTCGCGCGGATTGACCTTCGCGATGACCGCCGGGGCCAGCTGGTACATGTCGTAATACTGCTGCGGGCTGCCCATTGCCTTCGGGAGTGCTGGGATGACGATCCAGCACAGGGCGCCGAAGATACCCAGCGAGATCGTGAAACCGATCGTGCGCCCCTGCCAACCATTGACGGCCACCAGGATGGCGATGATCACAAACATCAATGCGCCCAGGATCGCGGCGGAAATCTGCAGGCGCTTCGCATCCCGGAAGAACTCATTGTGCTTCCGCGCGTAGTCCTCCTCGACGGGGACATGGAACTCAGTCATTGCTGAAATGTGCCTTCCTTATTAATTATTTTCCACCGGATCCGGCAGGTCCGCCGCATCCATGATGCCGTAGCCATAGCCCTGCTCCGCGAGGAAACGCATGCGGTGGGCTGCGTAGTCAGCATCGAGCGTATCCCGCGTGACGACGGTATAGAAAAAGGCGCCACCACCGTCCGGCTTCGGTCGCAGAATGCGGCCCAAACGCTGAGCTTCCTCCTGGCGGGAACCGAACGTGCCCGAGATCTGGATTGCCACGCTCGCCCCAGGCAGGTCGATCGAGAAGTTCGCGACCTTAGACACCGCCAGCGTCGTGATCTCCCCGTCCCGGAACTGCTGATAGAGCTTCTCCCGTTTTGTGGTGCTGGTCTTGCCGTCGATGACGGGCACATCCAGCTCCTCAGCGATTTCCTCAAGCTGGTCCACATAGGCACCAATGATCAGAGCAGGCTCCTCCGGGTGCATCGCGAGCAGCTTCTTGACCACGCGGTTCTTCGCCGGGGTGGTGGCCGCCAGCCGGTACTTATCGGACTGCTCGGCGGTCGCATAAACCATCCGCTCGGACTCACTGAGCTGCACCCGCACCTCGGTGCAGTCCGCCGGTGCGATCCATCCCTGCGCCTCGATGTCCTTCCACGGCGCGTCGTAGCGCTTCGGGCCGATGAGGCTGAACACGTCGCCTTCCCGGCCATCCTCGCGCACCAGCGTCGCCGTCAACCCAAGGCGACGGCGGGACTGCAGGTCGGAGGTCATGCGGAACACAGGCGCAGGCAGCAAGTGAACCTCGTCGTAAATGATCAGACCCCAGTCACGGGAGTCGAACAGCTCCAGCGCGCGGAACTCGCCCTTCGTCTTCCGCGTGACCACCTGGTACGTGGCGATGGTGACGGGGCGGATCTCCTTCTTCTCACCGGAGTACTCGCCGATCTCGTCCGGGGTCAGACTCGTGCGTCGCAGCAGCTCGTCACGCCACTGGCGGCCTGCGACGGTGTTCGTCACGAGGATCAGGGTGGTTGCCTTCGCCTTGGACATTGCGGCCGCGCCCACCATCGTCTTTCCCGCACCACAGGGCAGGACGACGACGCCGGAGCCGCCCTCCCAGAAGCTGTCGGCGGCGAGCTGTTGGTAATCGCGCAGTTCCCAGTCCTCGTGCTCCGTGGACAGATCGATCGGGTGCGCCTCGCCGTCGACATAACCGGCCTCGTCCTCTGCCGGCCAGCCAACCTTCAGCAGTTCCTGCTTCAGCCGGCCACGTTCGGATGGGTGGACGATGACGGTGTCCGCGTCGATCTGCTCGCCCAGCATCGGCTTGATCTTCCGGTGCCGCTGGATCTCCGCCAGGACGGCGGCGTCCCGGGACTCAAGCACCAGGCCGTGTGCCGGGTGCTTGACCAGGGTGAGGCGACCGTAGCGGTCCATCGTCTCCGCGATATCGATCAGCAGGGGCTGGGGGACGGGGAAGCGGCTGTACTCCTCCAGCACGTGGACGACCTCTTCAGCGTCGTGGCCGGCTGCGCGAGCATTCCACAGGGCCAGCGAGGTGATGCGGTAGGTGTGCACGTGTTCTGGGGCTCGCTCCAGCTCCGCGAACGGGGCCAGCGCGTTGCGTGCATCCTGTGCCTTGGGGTGGTCGATCTCCAGCAGCACGGTCTTATCCGACTGCACGATCAAGGGGCCGTCGCCGATGGGCAAAGCCGTTGTCCTTTCCTTGGAAGACGTTTGGCCCGGCGGTGCGGAAAACGGTCGCGCCGGGGCAGAAACACTTGTGTT